>CAZQOV010000084.1:0-13399 GCA_964595055.1 uncultured Bacteroidaceae bacterium
AATTTGAAACAGGATTGTGAATTAAAAAGTGTAAACTTTTTTTAGGACGAGTCACCGCTTACCTCCCACTGATTACCCCTCACCGCTCACCTCCCACTGATTACCGCTCAACCTCCCACCGATCACCGCTCACCGATCACCGCTTACTTCCCACCGCTCACCGCTCACCGCTCACCGATTACTTCCCTACTCTACGCCCCAAATTTCTGCAACTTCAGCGTATGTGCCATTGCCAGGGGAAGCATTTCTTTCGCATAAAACATGCCGAATTCGCCTTGCAGACAGGTTTTTTCATTGAACTCATCCATGAAAGGTCCTCTTAAGAAAGGAGCCTGGATAAGGGTTGGGACCGGATGCCAGCTATGGGATGCGATGGCTGCCGGGGTGGAATGGTCGCCCGTGATAATAAGAGCATCAGGCTCTTTTTCCAGGAGAATGGGCAATGCTTTATCCATATCCTCAATTGCTTTGACTTTTGCATCAATGTCACCGTCTTCGCCTGTTTTATCTGTATACTTGAAATGTGAGAAAATAAAGGTGAAATCCTCATTCAGGGCTTTCACCGTTTCCTTGCAAATATCCCCGGCAGAAGTGGGCTGGGAATATACGGGAATACCCAGTAAGCGGGATACCCCCCGGTACATGGGATAACCAGCAACGGCTGCGGGCTTAAGTTTATATCTTTCTTCAAATGAAGGCCAGTCGGGTAGCTGAGCAAAACCCCTTGATAAAACCATGTTTGCTTTTTCTTCATCTTTCAGGATGTTTCTCACCTGATCGAGTATATGACTTACAACAGAAGCAGTTTTGGAATCATCATAGGGAGGGCGGTCGGGCTTGAGGGGAGGAACACCTGTTTCCTGGGGATCTGTATCTCCCAGATTGTCATCCAGGTTATTCCCTCTTAATACCAGCATGGCCCTGTGCTCAGATACGGTTTCCAGGAATAATTCAACTCCCTCTGTAGTTTTGACATTATCTTTGATCTTTTGAAGCACCCTATTATTTTCATCTGTTGATATTCTCCCCGCTCTTCTGTCGGCTACATTTCCCTCTTTATCCAGAGTGCAAAAATTCAGTCTTGCTGCTATGTCTCCTGCCTTTAAGGGAAATTCTATTCCCAGGGCACTTAAAACACCGCGTCCGATCTGATATATGAGCGGATCATAGCCGAATAATCCCAGGTGGCCCGGACCGCTGCCTGGTGTGATGCCCCGGGCAACCGGAATGCTTAAGCCCAATCCGCTTTTTTTCGCCAGTTCATCCATGTTGGGAGTGCTGGCTATTTCAAGTGTAGTTCCCTTACGGTCGTTATCACAATCGCCAAGACCGTCCATAACAAGCAGAACAATTTTTTTGTCGTTTGCCTCTGCCTGTTTGCTGATTAAATTTCCATAAAAATCTTCCATGACATGTAAATTTATTTTTGCTGTGAATTATTTTTCGTTTTTTTTACCAGTTTCTTCTCAGCTCTTTGCTTGCCCAACTGGTTTTTTCTCATTACGCTATAGGAAAGGACTTTAATGACAATAAGCAATAGAAGCCATACGATAGCATAGCCCCATATAGCCAGGGCTTTTCCCCAGCCAATAGCCGGAATAATCCAGCCATAAACGGCAAATAAAGTTCCCACAATCTGCGTACCTTCCTTATTCTGGTATATCATGAATCAACCGGAGTATTCGGAAGCTACCATGAGAACAATGATCTTTCTTAAATTACTTATTGCAGGTCATATGATCATATTTTTAGCGCGGAATACCGGATGGATGTGGGATAAACCCTATCCTAACCTATGGTTTTTTCCTTGCACTGCTTTAACATTGTCAAGATTTTTCTTCAAATCCTTTAGGATCTATGATTTTCGATTCTTGGTTTTTCGCCATAATTGCACCTTTTTAAGTTTGATCTTTGGGGGTTGAGATGAAATTCAATCTGTTATATTTTCAGGAAATTCCGGAATTTTGAATAGTTAAACGCTTTCAAATTCCTAACATCTGAAACCGGATTATGTTTTTCCTGAGCTTCGCCCTGCAAGAGGAGCAAAAATCTCGCTTTCCTACGAGAAGATAAGCCCGGTTCAGAAACCAGGGCATCGCATGGAGTAGAGAAGGGGAATGGCATGTTTTCAATATCGGCTCAGGAAAGGCCAATGCCTGACCGAAAGGACGGAAGGGGTAATTCATGACCGTTATAACGATTTTTAATTTTGGACCTTTGGTGAATTCAACAGGAATTCTGAAGGATATTCAGCGGGTATAGCCGGGTCAATCCGGAAACCGGAAATAATTATCGTTTGGAACAAACATTTAGGATGGTCAGATGTTGTTAATTATCTATATTTATTGCAATGTTTAGAAAAGAACTCAGGCAATTAATTATCATTCATTTAAAGGAGCTGATCAGAGAACCGGGTGTGATATTCTGGGGGATTGGCTTTCCTTTACTCATAGCATGGGGGCTTGGCATCGCATTTTCCAGAGAAAGCGTAAGCGAGGTTAAAGTTCCGGTTCTTGCCTATTCCTCCGACAGTAAATTGGGCAGTTTTATCTCAGAAAATGCTTCCGAATCATGGTTGAGTGATTCTGTATTTTCCTATGATGTAAGTATTGATGATGAAGTCTTTGGAAAGAGTATTTATCGTTTAATACCCCTCACCAGAGATAAAGCCATAACCGGAATGAAGAAGGGACAGTATCCCCTGATGCTGGAGAGCACCCGGGATGGTATTTATTTCCATCTTGATCCCGCCAATCCCGATGCCCGCCCGCTCCAATTGCAATTATCCCGTTTGTTTGATCAGGAACACCCCTATAATAAGCTTACAGAAAATAATATTATCAAACTGGAAATGCAGGGAACCCGTTATATAGACTTCTTGATTCCGGGTCTTATTGGGATGACCGTTATGATGGCGTGCATGTGGGGCATAAGCTATACCATTATCGAAAGGAGAAAAGGTAATATGTTAAGAAGAATGGTGGCCACTCCGCTTAAGAAAAGAAATTTATTGATTGCTCATATGACTGCTCGTTTATCGATGAATTTCCTGGAGGCTTTGATCCTGGTTTTGTTTGCAAGGTATTACTTCGATTTGAAGGTTCAGGGAAGCTGGCTGGCACTATTTCTTGTTTTTATAGCGGGGAATGTAGCTTTTACCGGCATCGCCTTTTTACTTTCATCCAGGACCTCCAATACCGAAATTGGAAATGCTTTTGTAAATCTGGTTACCATGCCCATGCTTATTTTAAGCGGCATCTTTTTTAGCTACCAGAATTTCCCTGACTGGGCCATTCCGTTTATTGAAAAGTTACCGTTAACCATGATGGCTGATAGCTTCAGGAGCATAATTAATGAAGGAGCAAACTTAGCTGATGTTATGGAAAATTTCCTGATTCTTGGAATAGGGGGATTGATAACTTTTTTTGCGGGCTTACGGGTTTTTAAATGGTATTAGGTGCAGCTTAATACCCTCTCACCCATTACTGTACACGCCAAAAACAAAGTCACTTCCATATTTTTTAATGAATTTATCTTCTAGCTCAAACAGATTTTTAAGAATTTGCCGGGTTTCAGGATTCGCGTCAAGAAAGTTATGAGCTATGTCTTTTAATACCAGCATTAAAATATCTCCACCAATGGCTTTTTCTTCCAGAACATTAAACCTTTTGTGGATTTCGGGTAAGATTTTGTGGGATTCTGCTGCTTCTGAAGGATCTGTGATGAGCATTCGTAAATATCCCGGACCGGAAACATGGCTTTTTATCAGTTGCGTGGCTTGTCTCCTTCTGTACTTATGAGGGATATTATTTCTAAGTATATGATTGGAGAATCGGATTTGTTCCTTTCGGAACTGGAGCCTTGACGGACCTGTATACTCATTGATAATCAAGAGTCCACCGGGCACTAGAGATTTTTTAATTATGTCGAGTAACTTGCTTATATTTTTAAAATGGTGAAGAGAGGAGTTGAAAAGAATGACAGGGTAAGAACTTTCAGGCAGTTCCATTCGGTTTATATCATCTACCCTGAATTCCATTTTATCCTGGAGATTTTTCTGCCTGGCAATTTCTGATGCCCTTTGAATCATGGGAGCGGAAAGATCAATGCATTCCACTTTTTCCATACAGTCGAAGGAGGCAAAAATCATTTCATGACTGGATATTCCACTTCCCAACGAAAGCATTTTCAGGTTCTTTTTGTCTTTTAAATAGGTGTGCTTTAGGTAATGCTCATACGAAAGGTCCGGATTGCCCGAAATTAAGGTATTCCAGCGCCTTTTAACATCCGGAATTATCCAGTAATTGGCAGCCTGAGCCTTCCAGGGCGTGAAGGTGGAAATGGTCCGCGCCCGGGAAGATAAAGTAAATTTAGACAAAAGATAGCTAAAGCCCCGCTGATAGAGTTTTGAATAACTCTCTATTAAGTCATCGGATGTAATATATCGCATTGTATTTTTCCTTTTCCGTGGAGGATCAACCATGTTCGTAGAGTTCCCTTAATGCATCTAACTGATCTATACAGACATTCCTGCCATTGATGCGTGCTATGCCATCTTTTTCAAATTCTTTTAGTACTCTTATGGCACTATCTTTCGACATGGAAGTCATATCGGCAATATCCTGTCTGCTTAAGGAGATTTCGAACTCCGTTGGTAAATCCCCTCACGACATTGGTAATATGCGTTACAAGGGTTCCTTGCTTAACAATATTTTCCCCGGTTTTGAAATGTACCCCGTATCTTTCCTGGTTTATAATCTGCGTTTCTTCTTCATTCAACAGTCGAAACAACTCTGATTTTTGATTACATATCGTACAATCGATACATAACTTTGATTTTTGTAATAAAGTCATATTTCCTTTATTTTAACTCAAATATATTCCTAAAATTGATTTTTTTCGATAGTGCAAAAGATAAAGTGCATTATTTATAACGATTTTAATCGTTCCTTTGTACGCAGAAACTTTTTTATCTTAACTAAATATCATTCAGTTATTTGCTGTTTTTCCCCAGGATGAGGAGGACGACAGACCAATACGTTTGGATTGTCATTCTGAAGAATATAATGAATATCCGCATACCTCCTCTGTGAGATTTAAAGGCTATTGGACCTGTATTGTTTGTCATGGCATTTATGAGAACTTTCGATGATAAAATTTTGCCCACAATTATTGCTTCTGATCCCACGAAGTGATTTTCTTTTTCCTTTCCCTGTATTTTTTCTTAAAAGAACTTGAATTATTCTGTGAATATCGTAAATTTATATGCTACCTCTAAAACTATGGCATGGCCAGAATATTAATCATCGATGATGACAGTTATATCTGTACCTTGCTGGAAAAATTTTTTAGCAACAAAGGCTATTCCGCAGACACAGCTATGTCCGCTCAGGCTGCTGAGAAAAAATTTAACTCCTCATTTTTTGATATCATTTTCTGCGATAACCGTTTACCCGATGGCAATGGGTTAAAATTATTAAAAAAAATTAAAGCGATCCACCCTGAGACATTCGTGATCATAATTAGTGCATACGCAGACATACGTTCGGTTGTGCAGCTAATGAAAGCAGGGGCTTTCGATTATGCTACTAAGCCCTTGCATACAGATGAATTACTTGAGCTGACGGAGCGTATTATGCAGCAAAAGAAACGTTCCATGATTTCAACTCCCTTTAATGAGAAATTTATTACAGGTGAAAGTGAGAAGATGAAAAAAATTATGAAGCTGGCTAATCTTATTGCGCCTACTGATGTTTCTGTGTTGATTGAAGGGGAAACCGGATCAGGTAAAGAGTATATTGCAAGATCCATCCATTTAAAAAGTCATCGAAAAGAACAGCCTTTTATAGCAGTTGATTGTGGAGCAATTCCCAGGGACCTGGCAAATAGTGAATTATTTGGTCATATAAAAGGTTCTTTTACAGGGGCAATCAACAATAAAATAGGCGTATTTGAACAGGCCAAAGGAGGTACAATTTTTTTGGATGAAATCGGCAATTTGAATTATGATGTACAAATTAAATTATTGAGAGCAATTCAGGAAAGGGTTATCACCCGGGTAGGAGGGGAAAATAATATCAGAATCGATGTAAGGATCATAACTGCAACAAATGAGAGTTTGGAGAACTATATCCAGAAACGTCAATTCAGAGAAGATCTCTACCACAGAATAAACGAGTTTAAAATTCAGATTCCTCCTTTGAGAGAACGAAAAGAAGATATCTTAATATATGCCAATCACTTCATGCATACTGCCAATAAAGATCTGAAAAGGAATGTAAAACAATTTGATATTGAAGTAATAAGAATGCTGCAAATGTACCCTTGGCAAGGCAACTTAAGAGAACTCAGAAATGCAATTAAAAGAGCGGTATTGCTTGCCAATGATGATACCATTACGATAGATTGTTTTCCAGAGGAGATTATTAATTTTCATACCCTGAATAAAACAGAAGCCAATTATAGTGGTCCTCCAAAAAAAACCAAACCCTCTACAGATTTAAAAGATGCAGCTAACCAGTTTGAAAAGGAAATCATTATCAAGGTGTTAAGAGACGTCAACTACAATAAGTCCAAGGCTGCGAAAATTTTAAATATTGATCGTAAGACCCTGTATAATAAAATGAAAGTGCTGGAGATTGATTATAAATAAAAAAGCCTTGAGAAACAGCATCTGAACTGATGACTGCTTATTTCCGAAGACCAGAGCTTCTCTTAAGTTAGGCTATGGATCGCTATATTCCCCTAAATATTCTTAATGTGAATAATTCTCTACAAAAATGTGGGAATTATAATTCTCAGTTTTGATGGAATCACTATGAATCATTCAAAAGAAACCCGATAGGATGATTCCATTGATTGCAAAAAAGTATTGATAGTCAGTTAAATGATCTTTGTCTTCCATCCTGGGCCCAATTGTGGCATGCTTTTGTTTGAGGATCATTTATCGTTACCATTTAAATTATAAGGCTATGAGACCAAAGGAGGAGAATTTTTTTGCAAGGGACCACCAGGAATTAAGGGTCAATGTGAATATCGGCATCACCTCATCAAAGAGAAAAGATGTAGTAAATGTATTATCTATTGTACTGATCAGTACTCAGTTTTTATCCATAAAGACCTTTAGCTTTCACTGGAATATGAGGGGGACATACTCGGGCTATTTAAGATCGGTTACGAAAGACCAGTATGATGAATTTGTTATTGCAATGAACAGTCTGGCAGAGCGCATCCGGACATTGGGATACAATGTGCCCGATAGCTATGATCATGTTATGAGATTATCGGAGGTAAATGGGGATAGCTACAACCAGGTTGCCATTCTTAGTGAACTGGTGAGGGATAATGAAAAACTTGCACAGTTTATCAGAGATCAACAGAAAATCATAAAAAATGCAGAAGACCATGTCAGTCTTGATCTTATTCTCAGGCGCCTGGAAACGCATGAGAAAAATGCCTGGGTCTTCAGAAATATCCTTGAGCGTTAATATACACTTTTTCTTTGTGGGTTCATAGTTATCTCAAAATGGGGAATTTTTTGCACTTTTTGTGGAAATTTATTTCGATAATGCTCATTTACATACTCCCGGAATTTCAGATCTTAACTTTGTAAAAACCTTATAATAAGTCAGTAAGCATCTATGCTTTTTTTTTGGCAAGGTTTTATCAATCGTATGACCAGATGTGGTGCTATTTCAAAAGCGCTGATTAATTTAAATTTTGAGGAACAATAAATGAAAGTCTTCAGAAAAATACCGGTCATTAGTTTCGCAATTTTATTTTTTTTCATGAGCATTTTCTCAGGATGCAGTTCCTCCAGAACAATGAGAGGCGGAGCAATTGGTTCGGCAGCAGGCGGAGCCATTGGAGGGATCATTGGAAGTAAGAGTGATGATACGGCAAAAGGAGCCATTTTGGGAGCTATGATTGGAGGTACTGCAGGCGCTCTTATTGGCAACTATATGGATAAACAGGCTGCAGAATTAAGTGATGAACTCAAAAATGCTGAAGTGGAACGGGTAGGTGAAGGAATTAAGATCACTTTCGATTCAGGAATTCTTTTTGATTTTGATTCGGACAATCTCAGAACCGCTTCCAAAGACAATCTCAGAGAACTAGCCGGTACACTTGCAGAGTATAAAGATACCAATATTCTGATTGAAGGACATACCGATAGTATAGGTGATGATACATATAACGAAGAGTTGTCTGTTGAGAGGGCAGAGTCTGTATCCAGTTACCTCAGAACAATAGGAATAAAAAGAAACCGGTTAATAACCAAAGGTTATGGGGAGTCACAACCCGTTGCCGATAACGATACTTCCGAGGGGAGACAAAAAAATCGTCGCGTGGAAGTAGCCATATATGCAAATGAGGAATTAAAAGAAGCCGCTCGCGAAGGGAGATTATAAAACCAATAAAAATTCTGATCTTATGAAAATAAATCTACCAAAAATCCTGATTTTAGCCCTTTCCTTTTTATTGATGACAAATTTTTCCCTGTCTTATATTCATGCCCAGAATGCCTTTGGTGTCAAAGGTGGGCTAAATCTTTCTAGTATGAGTATCGATGAAGCGGACGATAGTAATATCATTCCCGGATTTCATGCTGGATTCTGGGGTGAAATTATGCTTACTGAAAAATTCTCACTACAACCGGAAATTCTTTTTAGCGCAAAGGGCGTAAAAGCAAGGTATGATTCCGATTTTTTACAATTTGATGTCGTAAATGGGGAAACTACCCTGAATTTGAACTATATAGATATTCCGGTATACCTGAAATATTATCTGGCTGAAGATTTTAGTTTTCATCTGGGTCCCTATGTGGGAATCTTACTCAATGCGAAATATGAATCCGAAAATGAGATCCTGGATTTTATCGATTTGGATGAAACGGATGATATCGACAGAGATCAGTTTTATAATGTTGATTATGGGCTTACCGGAGGACTTGGTTTCGAACTTGAGCCTTTCATCTTTGGATTCAATTACAATATTGGTTTACAGCCTGTCGCAATAGAAGATGAACCCATGCGAACTTTGCTGGAAGATGCAAAAAATAATGTTATTCAGATCTTTTTCGGATTTTCATTTTAATAATTAAAACAATAGACTATGTTACGATGGATTATCATTTTTCTTGTAATTGCCCTTATCGCAGCATTATTTGGTTTTGGAAATATTGCTGAAGGTGCAGCCTCTATAGCCAGAGTGTTATTTTATATTTTTCTCATTTTCCTTATTGTCAGTATAATTGCAGGTGCATTCAGAGGTTTTAGGTAATTTATCATTCCTTTACCCGGTTTAAGATGAGATATGTTTTTTAGTTAAACTTAATTTCATAAACTTTTTTTTGACTAAGCATAATGACATTGGTTATATTCGTATATCCAAAATAAAGCTTACGGAGATTTAATGAAAACATATACTCCATCCCTGAGAATCGCCCTCTTTTTGCTTATCACAATCCTTTTTTTGTATGGCATTATTATGGCGAGAAATTTTCTTTATCCTATCGCCTTTGGAGCTTTATTCTCGTATTTACTATACCCTGTTGTAAATTACCTTGAAAAAAACAGGATTTTCAGGATTCTCGCAATCTTGATTGGAATTATTCTGGCACTGGCTGTTATCGGAGGTATATTCCTCATATTTTACCAACAGTTATCCAATATGTTTGAAGATATAGAATCACTGAAACAATCGGCAAACAAAAATATCGAATCTCTCCAGACCAATCTGGAGGACTTCCTGGGACTGGAAGATGACAGGGTGGAACAATTTCTGAAAAATGAGGTTAATCGGATTTTCCAAAGCGCTAATCTTAACCAGATTTTTTCGGCTACAACCGGTACCCTCGTCAGAATTCTTATCCTGCCGGTGTATGTGTTTTTATTTCTTTTTTACCGGACAAAATTTGCTTATTTTATTCTTAAGATTGTCAAAAGAGAAGACAAAGAAATGGCGATTAATATTTTGCGGGACATCTCTACTGTTGCGGCCAGGTATATGGGAGGAGTATTTATTGTAGTGCTTATTTTATGTGTCATTAATTCCTCCGGTTTATTGATTATTGGTATTGATTATGCCATATTGCTGGGGATTGTTTCTGCCTTTTTTAATTTCATCCCTTACTTTGGTACCCTCATGGGAGGTGCAATTCCATTCTTATTCGTGCTTTTGACCACAGAACCCCCTCTTCAATTTGGCATTCGAGTCGCTGTGCTATTCATGATCGTTCAATTTACCGAAAATAATATCTTGACGCCCAATATTGTAGGTGGCAATGTTAAGATTAATCCGTTTTTTATTATAGTCGGGCTTGTGGCCGGTGCTATGATCTGGGGAATTCCTGGTATGTTGCTTATTGTTCCGTTTATGGCCATTGCAAGAATCATTTTTGTAAATATTGAAAGTCTTAAACCCTATGCTTTCCTTCTCGGACCTCGTGGTACCAAGAAATACTCCTTGAAATTGGAGAAGATTGGCAAGATTTTTAGGTGGATAAAAAATAGGATCAATGATTATACCTGAAGCTGATCTAATCCCGGCCGATCTGTTTTTACAATAGAATTACCCTTGAGCTCTAAATAGGATGAATGAAGGATAATCATGCAAAAAAACAAACTATTTCATCCGCTCTTTGTTAGATTATTATAACATGAAATGTATACTAAATATTTTCAATTTTAAAAATGTAAAATTATGGCTAAAAAGACAACAAATGCTATTTTAGGATTTCTATTAGGTGCTGCAGCAGGCACCATAACAGGGATACTCATAGCACCCGATAAGGGTTCAAAAACCAGAAAAAAACTCAGGAAACAAGCACAAAAAGCCTCTGAGGATTTAAAGGGAAGCCTTGATGAGAGGGTCGAAGATCTCAGAGGTTATTTTACGGATTTTGTCGATGATGTTAAGGGACGTTTTAGTGATTTGGAGAAAGAGGTAAAAGAAAAAGCCAAAGAAACAACCCGAAGAGCTACCGAAGCTGCTCAAAAAGCCACGAAATCAGCGGAAAAAACCACCAAATCCAAGTAATATAAGATATGAAAAATCGATCATTAGTCGAAGATATATCTGAACTTAACGATGTCATCCAGAGTTTTGTCCAGGCAAAACTGGACCTCTGGAAGATAGTATTCCTTCAGAAAATAACGAGATTGGGTACCTATCTTTTGTCAACAATGATAATTGCAATAGTACTGCTTGTTGTTTCTGTTTTTCTGACCCTCGCTTTTACGCAATGGTATAGTAACTCAGTTGGCACTTTGTCAGAGGCTTATCTGATTGCATCCGGATTTTACGTGGCGGTGGGAGTAATTATATACCTTTTCAGAAAAAGCTTATTTTCTAATATGATGGTCCGTAATATTGCTTCAATTATTTTTTCCGATGAGGACGACGAAAACAGGAATTGATTATGAATAAAGCTGTTAAAATACGCAATGTTAAGATCAAAACTGTTGATGATCTGAAACATGCCAAGGAAATTTTCAGGTATGAAGCCAGGGTAAATGAACAAGCCCTAATTTCCGGGTTTAAACACTTTGGTGATTTGGTGAGAATATCTGCGCGTAGTTCTCTGCAACACTATGGGCGAAAAATCCTATATTATGGTCTCATCAGGCTTCTGCATAATAAGTCACGAAAGTGATTTCTGTTATGCTTTATCGATGATGGTAATTTGTCTGTTTCTGCTTATCTCCATTCGCGCTGAAAATGAATAGCGTAGACATCGTCTTCGTTAACCCGGGCATCAATAAAACAAATTATATTCTTTTGTATAGCCTTATCAGACTCATTCGGGGGTGCATATAATGTTCTGTGAATTTCTTTCCTCATGCAGATACTCAAACCCTGTAAAGACTGAAAAACTTTATCCGACATTTTATTTTGCACCTATTGTTTTATATATTTCTTTTAGACCCCAATAGTCTTACGGTAACCTTTTTTACGTGACCTCATTAAAGACCAACATTGGCTATCGAAAATAAAAAGACCAAAACATTCAACTTTTGCCCCTGCATAAACACCATGCATACCAATATGGCAATTCAAAGTTAAGCATTGGGGGAATCCAGGGTTAGGAAATACCAATTGGAGAGTTTAGGAGATCTGGCCTGATGATTTAATTCTACACTTTTTGCCGTAATTCCACAATTTTGTTTTGGGAATAATATGACAATAATGCCTGTTGTTTAATGTAAATTACAGAAAAACAGAAGATTAACAGGGTGTCAGGCTTTGAAAACACAAGTCTTTGCAAAGCTGTGTGATTTTTGTCTATTACTCATCAGTACAACTCTTTTTAAAAGAAATAGGTTTCATATGAGAAAGTATATAATAGAGTTTGGCGATATTTCCCTATTCGGAGGGAATGTAATCAGACAGGTGATTAGTCCCCCTTTCGAATATAAAGAGTTACTTAAGCAGGCTTATTATTTAGGATATAAAACACTTCCTCTTATATTAATTACCGGTTTTATATTGGGATTGGTGTTGACCTTGCAATCACGACCGATTTTAATTGATTTTGGAGCTGAATCATTACTTCCTGGCCTGGTATCAGTGTCAATAATCAGAGAAATAGGCCCGATTATTACAGCGCTTATTTGTGCGGGTAAAATGTCATCGGGTATTGGAGCTGAATTAGGATCAATGAGAGTTACCGAACAAATAGACGCCATGGAAGTTACCGGAATAAATCCCCTGAATTATCTTGTGGTAACTCGGGTTATAGCTACGTCAATTACTGTTCCTATCCTGGTTTTTTTTGCTGATTTTATTTCCCTTGTAGGATCTTACTTTGCCATTCAGATGCATGGAGAACTTAACCTGATCTTGTTTTTTGATCAGGCTTTTTTGGCTCTTTCATTTGCTGACCTTATTCCTGCAACCATAAAGACGATATTTTTTGGATTTTTTATCGGGTTGATTGGTTGTTATGAAGGATATTTCTGTGCAAAAGGAACGGAATCTGTCGGACTCGCCGCAAACGCTGCGGTGGTTAAGGCCTCCATAACCATTTTTATTATTAATCTGTTGGCTGTGCAATTAACGGATCTTTTTACTAATATATAGCTAAGATGAAGAAGATTATTGATATCATTAAATTAAATAAATCATTTGGCGATAAGGATGTGCTCAAGGACATTGATATGTCCTTGTATGAAAATGAAAATCTTGTCATTCTTGGAAAATCCGGTTCAGGGAAATCCGTGTTGATAAAGTGTATCGTGAGACTAATAGATCCGGATTCAGGAGAAATAAATATTCTTGGAGAAAATATGATGGCTGATGATACCGATAAGGTGAATTCCATTCGAAGAAATGTAGGTTTTCTTTTTCAGGGAGCGGCAATTTATGATTCCATGAGTGTTCGGGAGAATCTTGAATT
>CAZQOV010000085.1:0-13292 GCA_964595055.1 uncultured Bacteroidaceae bacterium
GTTCACGACCTCAAAGGCTTCGCAGATTTTACGAAATTTTTCTTCTGCATCCGGCGCGTTATTTACATCCGGGTGATATTTAAGTGCGAGTTTTCGATAGGCTTTCTTTGCTGCTTTTTCATCAGCATTGGCCTTCAGACCAAGAATGTTGTAGTAATATTCCAGCATAAAAAGGGAATGTTTCGCAAGCTATATGTTTTTTTTAATTATTCAAAAAGAAAGGGACCAGATAACTCATCTGGTCCCCCGGGTAATTATCTACCCCTTTTCGCTGGTCTATGAAAAGACTTTCTATTATTTACTATTTGCTTATTTAAAACCGCCAGTCACCTGCTGCTTACCGATCACCACTTAGCTTTCAACTTCAACCCGGGTATCGCCAATGAACGTTAAATGTCCCGATATTCGGATTCGTTGCTAAGAAACCAACCCCAGCCCATCGATACAAAACTACAGCCTAATTGGGTTAAGATAATCAAAGTAATGTTAAAGATTGTTAAAGGATAGTAAGTCAGGGGATAAGCTTTATTATCTTTGTATGGTTATGAGTAAAAGAATCTTCTGGATATTGGGTGGTGTGATGGCTATTGTAATGATCGGGCTGATCATGGTTCAGGCTTACTGGATCCGCAATGCCATAATAATAAAGGATAAGCAATTTTCACAATTAATAGCAAGGGCTATGACCAGCATCAGTCAGCAGATTGAGCAGGAAGAAACGGCCTATATGATCTATGACCATATGTACCCCCGTGTTCAGATGGATACTACCGGGGGAAGTTTTCAATTTAATTTTCAGTGGAACTCCCGTCAACATACCGGAAGGATAAGCAGCAAGGAGCATTTACGAATTGATGAACAAGTAATTATCGATAGAAATATGCCTCATGGGGCGCCCAATAACATCAACATCAGAATGCTGGATGACAGTATTCTGGCGATTATAGGTGAGCATGGAAACAAAAATGAAACTGATACTTTCCTCCATCAAAAGAGCAAGGAGGTCATTAATCTGCCCGACCCTGATATTCTGGAGGAGAAATATATAGAGAAGAAATACCTGGTTGAACAGGTAATGTCAAAGATGATCCGTCCGCGAAGATCGGTTGAGGAGCGGCTTTCCCACGATAAGCTGGAAACTTATATTGACCGTTTCCTTCAACTCTCGGAGCTTGACCTGGATTATGAATATGCAGTTGTTGACCGTAAAAATGAGATTAATCTGAAATCGGAAGGATATTCCCCGGGTGAAAAAACCCGGATTTACACTGCTCAATTGTTTCCGGGGGAAATATGGTCAAGTTCTATCTATCTTCGGATTTATTTCCCTGAACGAAAAAGTTTTATATTCAAATCTGTTGGTTTCATGGGCTTTACGTCGGTCGCTCTGACCACCATTATCATTGCCATTTTTATATTTACGTTATGGATCATTTTTCGTCAGAAAAAGCTTTCCGAAATGAAGACAGATTTTGTGAACAATATGACACATGAGTTAAAGACCCCCATCTCTACCATTTCGCTGGCGTCTCAAATGCTTAGCGATGAGTCCATTCCGGTTCAGAATAAAAACTTCGGTCATATTTCCCGGATTATCGACACAGAGAGCAAGAGACTTGGAGTGCAGGTAGAGAAAGTTTTGCAAATGGCAATTTTTGATAAAGGAAAGCTGAAATTGAAATATAAGATCATTGATCTTCATGATCTGGTGGGTCATACTGTCGATAATTTCAGAATACAGGTAAAAAAGCGGAATGGAATGATAGAGTGGGAGGCAGAAGCTCTAAATTCAATTGTTAGAGTGGATGAGGTACACATGACCAATGTTATTTCCAACCTGGTGGATAACGCCATTAAATATTCAAAGGAAGAACCAAAAATATTTCTTTCCACAAGAAATGAAAACGGAAGTCTTGTCCTGAGGATAGAAGATAATGGAATTGGGATCAGTAAAGAGGACCAAAAAAGAATTTTTGAAAAATTTTACCGGGTACCTACCGGAAATGTTCATAATGTAAAAGGCTTTGGACTGGGATTAAGTTACGTTAAGAAAATTGTTGAAATTCACCAGGGAAATATTACATTGAGGAGTGAAATCAATAAAGGAACGAAGTTTGACATCACCCTGCCTCTCATTAAAACATTTAGCCATGACAGACAAACAGATTAAAAACCGTATATTACTGGCCGAAGATGATGAAAATCTTGGTTCCTTACTCCGGGAATATCTCCAGGCCAAGAATTATGAAACCGATTGGCTTACTGATGGAGAAAAAGCGTTCAGGGCATTTGAAAAGAATCATTATGATATATGTATTCTGGATGTCATGATGCCTGTTAAGGACGGTTTCACTTTAGCTTCAGAACTGCGTTTGATTGATAATGATATCCCCATCATTTTTCTCACGGCAAAATCGATGAAGGAAGATGTATTTGAGGGTTTTACCAGGGGTGCCGATGATTATATAACCAAACCGTTCAGCATGGAAGAATTAATTTTCCGTATCGAAGCCATTTTACGCCGCACCAAAGGAAGTGGTGAGGGTACAGAAACCTTTTACAAGATCGGGGATTTTGCTTTCGATGCTCAGAAGCAAACCCTCACAATCGGGGATACTGTTCAAAAGCTCACAACAAAAGAGACTGATCTTTTAAAACTTTTATGCAATAACAAAAACCGTGTTCTGGAAAGAAATTTTGCCTTAAAAGCCATATGGATTGACGATAATTATTTCAACGCCCGAAGTATGGATGTATATATTACCAAACTACGTAAATACCTCAAGGCTGATCCCAGGGTTCAGATTATTAATGTGCATGGTAAAGGATATAAACTTGTGGAGGAAAGTTAAGGTTTAACCCGAATTTTTCTTCTTTTTTTCTACCTTGGGATAAATTTGAAAAAAAACCTACAAATGAAATATGCAATACTGATTACGGGGATAATGGGTGCCCTGATTTTTTTGTACTCCATTTATGCGTTTGCGGCTCAACCTCAGCAGTTTAAGACTGTGGCTTATGTCTTTCTTGGATTGGCGATTGTTTTCTTTATTCTGGTGGTGATAAAAAAGGTGAAAGAGGAAAAAGAATTTAAAAAAAAGATATCAGGGAAAGGAAAATAGAGGAAGAAAGAATTCAGTTGTTTTAAAATAAACTCACCCTTCTTCCTTTCTCGGAAGGTAGAACAATCCCCTTTCTTCTCTTTTTACCTGCACTTTACCCTCTGCATCAAGTACATCAAGGTATTTATTGACCTCATTTAAATGCAGTCCCAGGATTTCTGAAAGATCAAGCGCCGTGCAGGGCCTGCGATCGATGGTTTCAAGAATGGCACTTTCTGTATCTTTACGATAGGATTTGATCTTTTTTCGGTTGGCGGGAGCCGATATGATGCTTATATTCGGAAAATCCATGACTTCTTTTATCGCTGATAATTCTGCGCGTGAGGCAGAACGAAGCCCTTCAATTGTGCCGGGCCTGTCGAGGGTATTGAGCTGAATACGATCAGGATTTATCTTTTCAATGGCTTCCCTTAATGCCATAAGATTCCTGGGGCCATCGTTATATTCAGGAATAATCAGAATCTCGAGCCAGATCTCTCCTTTAAACTCTTTTCGGAATTGCACCAGACCATTAATGTAATTCTCAATACTCAAGCCTTTGGCCGGCCGGTTAATTTTTTCAAATGATTCTTGTGTAGCTGCATCCAGAGAAGGCAATACCAGGTCAGTTTTCAAAATCTCCTTCCGGACAAGCGGATCATTCAGAAGGGTCCCATTTGTGAGAAGCGCTAAGGGGATGTCTGGTCTCATTTCTTTTATAAAATCCAGTACCTGACCAATTTTTGTATTGAGTGTAGGTTCTCCGGCTCCGGAAAAAGTTATATAATCAGGATCAGGATTTTCTGCGAAAAAATGTTTCAATTCCTCTTTCACTTTATCCAGAAGAACATATTCCATCCGTTGTATTGTTAGTTTGGTGGTTTTCCCACACTCACAATACACACAATCAAGAGAACATACTTTATGTGGTACCAGGTCAACTCCAAGTGACATTCCTAATCTTCGTGAAGGTACCGGTCCGAATAGATATTTGTACATAAAAATAAGTTTTGCAGTTTTGCAGCCGACCTGCGAGCTGTTACTATGCGTCTATGCTGAAGCTTGTGCCTCCGTTAATGTCACGGTGGCACGCAGACTGCGCAAGCGTGATGTTTTGGCCGCCGAAGCTCCGATAGCTACCGGAGCGAAGGAGGAAATTCTTCAACCTTACTCAATCCAGTTTTAATACCGCCAAAAATGCACTCTGGGGCACTTCAACATTCCCTACCTGCCGCATTCTCTTTTTGCCTTTTTTCTGTTTTTCCAGAAGCTTCCTTTTCCGGGTGATATCACCTCCGTAACATTTTGCAGTAACGTCTTTCCGTACCGCTTTGACCGTTTCCCGAGCAATAATTTTTGCACCAATAGCTGCCTGTATCGCAATATCAAATTGCTGCCTCGGGATCAGCTCTTTGAGTTTAACACACATCCTTCTCCCGAAATCATAGGCATTTTCCCTGTGAATAAGCGTGGAAAGGGCATCTACCATCTCACCATTTAAAAGAACATCCAGCCTCACAAGGTCAGCTTTACTGTAGCCCGACGTATAGTAATCAAAAGAGGCATATCCCTTGGAGATGCTCTTTAATTTATCATAAAAGTCAAAAACAATTTCGGCAAGCGGCATCTGGAAAGTGAGTTCAACCCGGTTGGATGTCAGGTAAACCTGATTTTTGAGAACTCCGCGGTTGTCCAGACAAAGTTTCATGATGGGTCCCACAAAATCAGCCTTAGAAATGATCTGTGCAGTAATATATGGTTCCTCAATATGATCGATAAGGGTCACTTCCGGGAGCCCTGAGGGATTATGAACTTCTATCTTTTCCCCCTGCTTGGTGTAAACAAAATATGATACATTGGGAACGGTGGTGATTACATCCATATCGAATTCCCGGTCAAGTCTTTCCTGTATGATTTCCATGTGCAGGAGCCCCAGAAATCCGCATCGAAAGCCAAACCCCAGCGCAGCAGAGGATTCGGGGACAAAAGTCAGAGAGGCATCATTTAACTGAAGCTTTTCAATAGAAGCCCGGAGATCCTCGTAATCATCGGCATCAACGGGGTAAATACCTGCAAATACCATGGGTTTTACATCTTCGAAACCCGCAATTGGTTTGTCACACGGTCTTTCCACGTGAGTAATTGTATCGCCTACCTTAACTTCGCGAGAGGTTTTAATTCCGGATATAATATAGCCTACATCCCCAGCCTTGAGTTCTTTACGTGGTTCTGTCTTTAATCTTAACACCCCAATCTCATCAGCATCGTATTCTTTTTTTGTGGCATAAAATTTTACCAGATCGCCCTGTTTTATGGTTCCGTTGAAAATCCGGAAATACGCAAAGATTCCGCGAAAATTGTTAAAAACTGAATCAAAGATAAGGGCCTGTAGAGGCGCATCAGGGTCACCCACCGGAGGGGGGATCCTGTCAATAATCGCATTTAATATCTCAGCCACCCCAATTCCGGTTTTTCCGCTGGCTTCAATGATGTCTTCACGGGGACAGCCAATAAGATCAACAATCTGGTCTTTCACATCCTCAGGCATCGCACTTTCCATGTCCATTTTATTCAGGACCGGAATAATTTCAAGGTCATGTTCAATGGCCATATAAAGATTGGAAATTGTCTGGGCCTGTATTCCCTGAGTAGCATCAACTATAAGCAAGGCTCCCTCGCAGGCAGCAATCGACCGGGATACTTCATACGAAAAGTCAACATGTCCCGGAGTATCTATAAGATTGAGTATATAATTGGTTCCATCCCGTTCATGTACCATTTGTATGGCATGACTTTTAATGGTGATGCCCCTCTCTCTTTCAAGATCCATACTATCGAGCACCTGGTCTTTAAAATCCCTCTCGGAAACCGTCTTCGTAAACTGAAGCAAACGATCAGCCAGCGTGCTTTTCCCGTGATCAATATGAGCGATAATGCTAAAATTCCTGATATGCTTCATATAACAATATATAATGGTCTGCAAAGATAGTAAAATTCAATGAATCCCTGTTTCCAGAAGCGACAGCGCACTGGAAACAGTGGATTCATTGAATCCCGAGCGATAGCGAGGATCTCTTGGGCAAGCTCGAAGCTGGAAGCTGGAAGCTGGAAGGAAGAAAGAGAAGGGATAGCGCACTGGAAACAGTGGATGAACCTGTGCTGAGCGATAGTCGGAGTATTGAATCCCGAGCGACAGACGAGGGATCTGTCAGGGATTGAAGAGAATGAGGTGGTTGCGGCGTACAAGTCCGTGAAGTGAGGATTTAGGCGTATCAATATTATTATTTATTCCACTTTTTCTATCTTATATTCATTGCCTGTTGCTTCAAGAAATTTTATAAGGCCATTGAAATTGAATGATACAAAACTGCCACCTTCAGTATTTGGCAGAAAGCTGAGTTCTTTTTTCTGATCCAGTTCTTTGTCAATGATCACTTTCACGTGGTTTTTCTCGTCATTTAGAAGACCGAAAATGGATATAAATCCGGGTTTTAAACCCAGATATTTCTCCAGCCTCCAACTCGAAGCCATGGTCATGCTGCCCCGACCGATGATATCTTTAAGTTTTTTGAGGTTAATCTTTTTAGAGTAATTAAATACCACAAGGTAGTGATTCTTCCCATGATTATCGCGGAAGAACAGGTTTTTGCACCGGAGAATCTTTCGGTCAGTCCAGAAATTAGGATCTGGTGGAAATTTCTGTTCTTCGAGAAAATGTTCCGTGAACGTGATGTTATTTTTCTTTAGAAAAGTGAGAAGTTTTGTTTTTGGGGTCATGGGAATAGAGGTTAGGAATTGGGATTTGGATTGGGGATTTGATTTCGGGAAAGATATCGAGAAAGGGCGATGCGATCACTGACCTGCAATTTTGAATCTTAAATTTTTTGATTAGAAAAAAGACCGTCCCAGAAAATTGAGACGGTCTTTGATTTGTTTATTAGAGGTTGATTGATTACATCATTCCGCCCATTCCTGGAGCTCCACCACCTGCTGGCATTTGGGGCTCATTTTCTGGCTTGTCAATGAGTACACATTCAGTTGTCAGGAACATTCCGGCAATGGATGCGGCATTTTCCAGTGCAATACGAGCTACTTTGGTTGGATCAATAACTCCTGCTTCAAAGAGGTTCTCATATTTTTCTGTGCTGGCATTGTATCCGTAATCGCCTTTTCCTTCTTTAACTGCCTGAACTACTACAGAACCTTCAAGTCCCGAATTTTCTACAATCTGACGGATGGGTTCTTCAAGTGCCCTGCGTACGATGTTAATTCCAGTGTTTTGGTCGGCATTATCGCCTTTCAGGTTTTCGAGAGCTTCTACCGCTCTGATGTAAGCGATTCCTCCTCCGGGAATGATGCCTTCTTCAACTGCAGCACGGGTAGCACTAAGGGCATCTTCAAAACGGTCTTTCTTTTCTTTCATTTCTACCTCAGAAGCTGCTCCTACATACAGAACTGCAACACCACCGGCTAGTTTGGCAAGTCTTTCCTGTAATTTTTCCTTGTCATAATCGGAGGTAGTATTTTCGATTTGCTTCTTAATTTGTGCAACACGTGCATTGATATTGCTCTTTTCCCCGGCACCGTTAACAATGGTAGTATTTTCCTTGTCGATGGTGATCTTTTCGGCGCTACCCAGCATATCGAGTTCAGCACCTTCTAGCTTAAGGCCTTTTTCTTCTGATATAACCGTGCCTCCGGTAAGGATAGCAATGTCCTCAAGCATTTCTTTTCTTCTGTCACCAAAACCTGGAGCTTTTACTGCCGCAATTTTTAGTGAACCGCGGAGTTTGTTAACTACCAATGTAGCAAGTGCTTCTCCGTCAACATCTTCAGAAATGATAAGCAAAGGTTTTCCGGTTTGTGCTGCTTTCTCAAGGATGGGAAGGAGATCCTTCATTGTTGAGATTTTTTTATCGTGGATGAGGATCAGCGGGCTCTCCAGTACGGCTTCCATTTTTTCTGTATCCGTTACGAAATAAGGAGAAATATAACCACGATCGAATTGCATACCTTCAACAACTTCAACACTGGTTTCTGAAGTTTTGGCTTCCTCAACCGTTATCACACCTTCTTTTTTTACTTTTGACATGGCTTCTGCAATCAATGCTCCTATGGCAGGATCGTTATTGGCAGAAATAGCAGCAACCTGTTCAATCTTTTTGTTGTCGTCACCAACTTCATTCGACTGTTCTTTGAGGTTTTTAACTACCGCTTCTACAGCTTTGTCTATTCCTCTTTTCAAGTCCATTGGGTTAGCGCCAGCAGTAACGTTTTTAAGTCCTACCTGAACAATTGACTGTGCAAGGACTGTGGCGGTGGTTGTTCCGTCTCCGGCATCATCATTAGTCTTGGAAGCTACTTCCTTAACCATTTGTGCACCTACGTTCTCGAAAGGATCTTCGAGTTCAATTTCCTTAGCAACAGTTACACCATCTTTGGTGATTTGAGGTGCTCCAAACTTTTTCTCGATTACAACATTGCGACCTTTTGGACCAAGGGTTATCTTAACTGCATTTGCGAGAGCATCAATTCCTTTTTTTAACTGGTCGCGTGCTTCAATATCAAATTTGATTTCTTTTGCCATTTTTATTCGTATTTTAAATTATTGATTTTTTGATTAAACGATTGCAAGAATTTCAGATTGCTTCATGATGATATAATCCGTATCATCAATGGTGATCTCTGTTCCAGAGTATTTTCCGTAAATAACTACATCACCCTTTTTGACTTCCATTTTCTCGTCATTGGTTCCTGGTCCTACAGCTACTACGGTACCTCTTTGAGGTTTTTCTTTTGCCGTATCGGGAATGATAATACCACTTGCTGTTTTTTCTTCAGCACTCAGCGGTTGAATTAATACACGATCTCCTAAAGGTTTTACTTTCAGATCTGCCATTTTTTATGGTTTTAAAGTGTTCGACATGATTTGTTTCGACCTGTGCTGATCATAATTTATGCCAAATGAGAATTCACTGCTGATTCCGGGTTCTTTTGACAGTTTTGCATAAAGGCCCAAAAGATGAATATGGCATAATGCATGTGTAACACACTGAAAAACAGTATAAAAAAAATTTTTCACCGATAAACATGGCACAAAAAAAAAGTGTCAGTACTATGACAGACTGACACTTTTTAAAGCTGTAAATGCCTTAAATTATTCCTGATTATCTTCCTGAGGAGTGTTTTCATCCCCTTCAGATTCCGGGAGGGTTATGGTATTATTTCCGGGTTGGTTAAGAAGACTTTCATCAAATTCTCCTTCGATTAACGATCTTTCTTCCTGTTCCGCCTGAGGCAGTGTAATGGTGGCCAGAAGGCTGAAGACAAGAAGAGCTGCCGCCAGCGTCCATGTTGCTTTCTCAAGAAAATCAGCGGTTTTTCTTACACCCATATACTGATTTGAGGAAGCAAAATTGGAAGCAAGGCCTCCACCTTTTGAATTTTGCACAAGTACAATAAGGGTAAGCAAAACACAAACGATAATAATTAATATAACAAAAAGGGTAAACATTTTTTTTAATTATTGCTTAATAAATTTTTAATTTTTTCAATTTGAGACACAAAGTAAACACTTTTTTCCGGATATTTCAAACTTAATTTCTCATATGCAAAAATGGCTTTTGAATACAGTCCTTGTTTAATGTAAATCTTTGCTAGTGTTTCGGTTATGAGGCTCTCGGTTTCCTCTATGCTTCTCTCAGAAACATCTCCTTCCAGGTTGCTTTTTTTATCTGCGGGGATGGGGCCGGGGTCAATTTCCAGAAATCGATCTATCAGATGTTCACTTGTAGTACTTTTCTTGTCAAGTTTGTCAATCCATTTTGTCAATTCAGAATTTTTTTCCGGTCCCGGATTTTTGTGTTCCGGATTCGCATCTTCATTTCCGTTGTAACTAAAATCCAATAATTCTTCTTCCCGCTGTTCCGTATGCCCTTCAATTGAGTTGTCTTCAGAATTATCATCGTTATTCTCTGTAAGATCTTCCCAGCTTCCTTGTTCCAATAGCTGAAAGAGCCTTTTTCTGTCCTGAATATAAATGATATGTTTCTTTAATTCTCTTTCAAAGTCAGCGGGTTTTTCTTGTTTTATTTTCAATAACCATAGAATATGTAGGTAGGAAAACCATGGGTATTTCTGCAGAAGATCTGTAAGCGTGTCATAGTCAATACTATTAGGATTTTGAAAAAGATTTGGCTGCATATTTTCTTCCATGATCTTACCAATTTACAAATGCCCGGTTAAATATATCATTTACAAGCTGATCAACAATAGATTCAATGAGTTCTTCTTCCACATCTGCCAGTGCCTGTGAACTGGGGTATTCTTCATACCTTGAAAACCTTGTATCGAAGCTGTTATCAGGGTTGAATGAGTCGGTGTATTTTACCCTTACAGATATGGTTAATCGATTCAATGCCGCTACTTCATCTCCGGTAATAGCTGTTGGCCTGGTTTCGTAGTTTTCAATTTCACCGGAAAAATCAACATCTCCAAATCCGCTTACAAGTTCCAGACGGGTCTGCCCTTCAATCCTATCCCGCAAAGCATCGGTGAAAATCTGGCTCAATTGGGCCTGGACTACCGGAGCACGGTTTTGAAAATACTGAACCGAAAAGGTCTCAATTTCAGGAGCAATAGTTGCTCCCCTGAATGAATAAGATACGGTACAGGAAGGAATAATAAATAATAAGCCGGTAAATAAAATGAGAACAATACCTATAGGTCTTTTCTTTTTTTTAAGCTTCAATTCCATGTTCTTTAATTTTCCGGTAAAGGGTTCGTTCCGAAATTCCAAGCTCTTTTGCGGCGTGTTTTCTTTTTCCATTATGTTTATCAAGTGCTTTTCGAATAAGCTCTATTTCTTTTTCTTCCAGTGAAAGAGATTCTTCTATTATTTCTTCAGTATCCAGAATATCCTCATCCGGAGGTCGATTATAATGATGTTTAGAAATGTGTTCGGGTGGGCTGAACTCTTTATTATTTCCCTCGTCATAAAGTTTTTCAATCAAACGGGCATTATTTTTTCGAATATCAGCATGAGAGGATTCGTCCTGAATAAGATCATGAACAAGCTTTTTAAGATCATTCATGTCATTTTTCATGTCGAAAAGGATTTTGTAGAGAATTTCCCGTTCAGAAGTAAAAGTATCTCTGTCAACCGATTCCTTGACCAGTGCAGGGAGTTTGGATGAATGAAAATCGGGAAGATATTTTAACAAAGCATCGCTGTCAATGGATCGTTCCTGTTCTATGATGGATATCTGTTCTGCCAGATTTTTAAGTTGCCGCACATTGCCCGGCCACTCATATGTTTGCAGGGTATTTTTGGCATCTTCTGTCAGGCTTATGGAGGGCATACGGTATCGTTCTGCAAAATCGGAGGCAAATTTTCTGAATAACAGGCTGATATCATCCCCTCTTTTTCGGAGTGGTGGAATGTTTATGGGAACAGTATTTAATCGGTAGTATAAGTCTTCCCTGAATTTATTATTTTTAATTGCCTCCAGAATATCCACATTGGTTGCGGCAATTACCCGAACATTTGTTTTTTGTACTTTGGATGATCCTACCCTTAAAAATTCTCCGCTTTCCAGAACCCGGAGCAAACGCACCTGTGTGGAGAGGGGCAATTCTGCTACCTCATCAAGGAAAATAGTACCCCCATCGGCTACTTCAAAATACCCTTTTCTTGAGTCATGAGCTCCGGTATATGCCCCTTTTTCGTGACCAAACAATTCAGAATCGATGGTTCCATCAGGTATTGCCCCACAGTTTACTGCGATATACTGGCCGTGTTTTCTGGAACTCAGGCTGTGGATGATCTGAGGGAACACTTCCTTACCCGTTCCGCTTTCCCCGGTAATCAGAACCGAAAGATCTGTGGAAGCCACCTGAATGGCAATGTCAATGGCATGGTTCAGCCCGGGATGATTACCGATGATTCCAAACCTTTGTTTTATTTGCTGTATATTCACCAAATCACTAATTTTTTAATATTTCTGAATAAATAGGCGTTAATAATACCAGCGGAAACTTGGCAAAATTGAATTTAGCGCATTTCCTGACAAAATATCCTTATTATTGTGACAAAATTACAATTTAAATAGTTTTTTTCTAAGGCAGATAGTAAAAATTAACGTAAAATACCATTTTTCAGTATGGAAGTTTTAGGGATTATTCCTGCCCGATACGGGTCCACGCGTTTTCCGGGAAAACCTCTTGTCATGATCGGCGAAAAATCAATGATCCAACGGGTTTATGAACAAAGCTGCAAGGGGATAAAAGAAGTTTATGTTGCCACAGATAATGAAAGGATCTTTGAACATGTGAAAGCTTTTGGAGGAAATGTTGTGATGACTTCGGCCGAACATCGGAGCGGAACAGACAGATGCCGCGAGGCAATGGATTCAATTATTTCCGTCAGGGCATTTGAGCCTGATGTTATCGTGAACATTCAGGGAGACGAACCTTTTATTGATGTTGAACAGATAAAAACCTTAATACACTGTTTCCAGGATCCCGGAGCTGAGATCGCTACATTGGTTAAAAAAGCCGAAAAAGAGGAAGAAATATTTGACGAGAACAAACCAAAAGTTGTTTTTGATCATCATAATTTTGCCATGTATTTCAGCCGGTCGGTTATTCCTTTTTTAAGGGGGTTAAGAAAAGGAGAATGGAAAGATGCCCATGATTTTTATATTCATATCGGGATCTATGCTTACCGCAAAGAAACCCTCAAAAAAATTACCCGGCTCGAAATATCTGATCTCGAACGGGCAGAATCGCTGGAACAGTTGCGATGGCTGGAAAACGGATTTAAAATAAAAATTGCCGAAACCTTTACGGAATCATTTGGAATTGATACTCCTGCTGATCTTCAGCAGGCTATAAAACGGTTAGAAAAATAGGTCTTTTCCTCTCGTAATAGGTGTATTTGTTACAAAATACCAGCCGGGAAGCCCCTTCTGTGGACATTCCTTTACAGTTTAACAGCATATTTAGATGCCCGCTTCCTCCCAGATCTTGCCCTAAAAGGGGAAAAATAAAGGAGGAGGGTAAATGCAGCATGATTCTGCAATTTGGCTGAGAAAGTGTTGATCTTAACCTTCCGGCAAATGCCAGAAAGGTAAAAAGCCATCCTGTTCATATCTTAATCAACGGGCAGGGTTGGCAGTTGCTGCCTTGTAT
>CAZQOV010000086.1:0-13193 GCA_964595055.1 uncultured Bacteroidaceae bacterium
GTTAGCATAGCAGATATAGCCTTTCCCGCATCCAGAACACTCCCGCCTCCAATTGCCACCACAAGCCCGACATTCATTTCCCGGTAAGATTCTACGGCTTTATCAATATTTGAAGGAGAAGGCTCACCGGGTATAGAGACCCGGAAATAAGATAATTTATGTTTTTCAAGTGAGGCTAACAATTTCTTTCCCCTTTCAGAAGAAATAAAGGATTCGCGTCCTGTAACCAAGAGAAAAGGGCCTCCGAAACTTTTAATCCTTTCCGGAAGATCAGAAAGGCTACCAGGTTTAAAAAGGATCTCCGGAGGTCGTGCAAACTTGAATGCTTTTACCATTTTGATTTCTCTTTGGGCTCAACGATATCGTATCTTACTCCTTTTCGCGGTTCGGCCATATAATCGGCCACTTCCTCTTTCCACTTGAGGTAATGTGGGGTCTTTTTATGGTTGGCAGCCGCCTCCTCCGATTCATAAGCCTCGTAAAGCATAAATCGACAGGGATTTTCGTTCTCACGGACCAGATCGAAACGTAAATTTCCAGGTTCATTCACCGATTCTTTATGATTGGCGATGGTGGCATCAAGAAACCGGTCAACAGCTTCCGGCTTAACGTGTACGTATACGCATGTTACTATCATAGCAGTGTTTTTTTTCAAAGGTAGGGGAAATGATAGGAAGAACAAAGGGGAGCAGCAGTTCCCTTTCCGGCATTATCTTCATCCCCATTCTCCTCCCCTCATCTGTAAAAGTTCATCTCATCAATATACTCATAAACAGCCTGGGGCATGAAATACCTTACCGTTTTGCCTTCCTTTATTGCCTTACGGATAAAACTTGAAGAGATTTCAATTTTAGGGGCATTTACGATCTCAATGTTGCTATGCTTTCTCATTTCTTCTCCGGAAACACCATGACGCGGATAAACAAGTCGGGTATATTTTTCCTCCAAGAGCTCATAATTTTTCCATTTCTTGAAGGACACCAGATTATCGGCACCTATAATTATCTTGAACGTATAATCCGGGTACTTATCCGATAAATAGGTAAGCGTATCGACGGTATAGGATGGTTTAGGCATATAAAACTCAATATCACTTACACGAAAACGGGGATCTTTGCCTATTGCACGATGAACCAATTCCAGGCGCTGATAGTCATCCAGCAAATTATGCTGTTTTTTGAATGGATTCTGAGGACTTACAACAAACCAAAGCTCATTAACATCTGAATACCCGGCAATATATTCAGCTATTACCATATGTCCAATGTGAATGGGATTAAATGATCCGAAAAACAGACCTATAGTTAATTTCATGGTTTATCCTTTCTATCTGCCCGACGGGCAAATTACCTGATAAAATCACTCAAGAAAGCATCTAAAAAGCCCGGTAGATCTTTGTGATAAAAATCATCCGGGCTGGTAAGATTATTTTGCACGATCAGCCATCGTTAAATAAAAGAGCTAGAGGCTATAACCGTGCTTATATTCCCTGTGAAGGTATTTTTCTGCTTCAGGATCATTAATAAAAACCTCTTTTTCCGGATCCCATTCAACAGCTCTGCCAAGTTCAGCGGCAATATTCCCCAGTGTACATGCAACACATGTTTTGTGTCCAACCACCACCGGAGCTGCAGGTTCATTTCTGGTCCTTATGCTATTGATAAAATCTTTATGATGGGGTGATCTTCCTTCATAAGGCACATCTGAATCATCTTTTTCTTCAGCAAAATAAGAAGGATCGGAAGCATTGAAATACTCCCGGGTAACTTCTATCCATCCTTTTTCACCCCAGAATTTCACTCCCCGGCTATCTCCATTGAAAGGTTTATTAATAAGCTTTATTCCGTTTTCATAAATGTAGGTAAGGTATTCCTCCCCTTCAAATCCACGGGGGATAACCTTTACCGGTCCACTTCTGTCGAGTCCGAGACCCCATTGAGCAATATCCATCATGTGAGCTCCCCAGTCCGTCATCAAACCTCCGCCAAGTTCTGTATACCATCGCCATGCTCCCCAAATTTTTTCATTCTGTCTTGGATCCAAAGAAATCGGAGGATTCAGCTGATTGTTGAAGTGCAACATCGGAGCAGGACCGATCCACATATCCCAGTTTAATCCTTCAGGAAGAGGTTCCTTTGGCAGGTCATAGGGTTTCGGGTGAGGATAAACATCTCCCAGAAAAACCTGCACACTTTCAATTTTTCCCAGGTCACCATTAAGGGCCAGGTTAACTGCATGCTGGAAATTGGGATCCGATCTTTGCTGACTACCAACAGCCAGAACAACATTGTTGTCCTGAACCGCTTTTACAACTTCCTGCCCTTCTTTAATTGTTAAGGTCAATGGCTTTTCCAGGTATATGTCTTTGCCGGCATTACAGGCGTCAATGGCCATTCTGGCATGCCAATGGTCTGGTGAGCCAATAACCACCGCATCTATGTCCTTTCTGGCAAGAAGATCTTTATAATCTTCATAAATCTCTACCTTCACCTTTTCCTCTTTTTCTTTATAATACTGATCAGCTTTGAATTTAAATCGTTCACGTTTATCTGCATAAACATCAGCTCCTGCCACAACTTTCACACCTTCAATTTTCAGAAAACTATCCTGCAAATAATTAACCTGTCGTCCAAGACCTATAAAACCGAGTCTGATACTATCATCACCTTTCATGCAAGATTTGAATGGAAGGATGGATACACCAGCCGCACCTATTAGTGTAGCTTTTAGAAATTCACGCCTTGATACGTGCGAACTAATTTTTTTCATTGCTTATTTTTTTGGTTAAAAGTATAGAGAAATTTGCATGTAAAATTAATTGAAAAATGGAGAAATACAAATAAGAGCGGGAAGGGAATGCAGGGAATGGTAACCGCTGAATGGTGGACGGTGGGTGATAATACGGAAGAAATCACACCAATACTATCATGGACATCTTAAGCTGCAGGAAAGGCTGAATTGAATTCGCCCCGCTCATGAGGATTGAAACTTATTGCAATTCATGTGGGATACGATAAATAGCCTTTCGAAGTTATCAGCAATTAATTTTACATCTGAAACATGTTGAAACTCCGGTAAACTTCCTCCCAATCCGAAACTTCTTCCAACTCTGAACTACAAACTTTCCCTTCTACCCCCTCTTTTCATATCTTCGGCACGCATCAGGAAATCGTCCATGTCAGAATCTGCGCTGACTCCATAGCCATTCACCGCAAGGCCTTTTTCTCCCTGGGTGGTCTGAATGACATAAAGAATCGCCATATCATCAGGATTACTGTCACCTTCAAAGCGATACTCTTCCTCAATGCTAATGTCTTCAGGCCGGTATTCCTTCTTTGTGGAACTATTAAGGAATTTCTTGTTTTTCATAATAAAATCATAAACGTATCCTTTGTCCCTGAATTCTTTCATCAATTCAGTCATGGGTTTTAAGTTGTTATCTGACATAATTAGTTGTTTTATTCAACAAGGTCAAATTAGATGCCATATACACATTTTTTTGTTTTTTGCTTACCATCAAAACGCAATATACCTCAGCATACCGGTGCTTTCGGTCTTCATTATCCATTCATAAAAAAAAATATTTCCCGTCATTTGAAGGGGGTTAAATTCAATTATGTAGAAAATAATTCCCATGAAGGGAAAAATTGTCTGATGATGAGGCTCCCGGAGTGGAATGATTAAAAACAAGATCTTCGAATAGCTGTTGTATAAGTAAATTCATTCCTATGAAAAATATACTTATTGCGATCGATTTTCATGATAAAACGCAAATTTTGATCGACTATGCAATTAAATTTGCCAACGTTTTTGATGTAAAAATTTGGCTTTTGCATGTTGCTGCTCCGGATCCGGATTTTGTAGGATATGAAGTCGGCCCCCAATATATAAGAGATTTCCGGGCAAATGAGCTCAAAGAACAGCATAGAAATTTGCTTTCTTTTGTGGATTCCATAAAAGCCAGGGGAATCGAAGCCGATGGGTTGGTCATTCAGGGGGCAAAAATTGAAATGATTATGGAAGAATCTGAAAAATTGGATATTGACATGATCATTACCGGGCACCACATTCGGGGCTTCTTTTATGAAATATTTCGTGGAAGTGTTTCTTCCAAAATTGTAAGTAATTCAAGAATACCGGTACTGGTGATCCCTTTAGGAGAATAAATAAAAAAGTCAGCCTGTAATATCGATCAGCTTTTAAATTCCAAATTTATATCCCAAACCAAACTCGAAAGCCAGGACAAAACCATGGTTCTCTTCATGAATCCCAATGGTACCGGGACTCTCATACTTATCCAGTGAACCGATATAAGTACCTAATCCCATACTTCCATCAAGACAAATATTTCCCACCAGGTAAACCTGCATCCCAAGTCCTGTAAAATGTTCCATAGTCGCAATGGTCCCGGGGGAAGACGGTAATTTAGGAAAAGAGGACTTTTTTGCACCAGCGGGAAAAAAGACAGGACAATTGGCAATTGCATTGTGATATATGCAATTATAATGCACATACGGTCGGAAAGTGATTTTTTCATCCTCAGGGTCAACACTTAGAAACGCATTTTTACCCAGAAAAACTTTATACTTCACATCTCCGCCACTAATTCTTTGATCCTCATCCTGGTATACGATACCCATTTCGAGAGATCGGCGACCCTTTTGCAAATTTGCATTCACCACATAGCTTGATCCATGACCACTTCCTGTATGGAATTGGGCAAGATTCACTCCATAGAACACTTCAAATGTCTCATTCTGAGCGTTCGAAGCAAAACAAATAAATGAAGCTAAAAATATACAGGCCAACTTTTTCATTTAAATATAGAGTGTGTCTGTCACGCTATATATACGTCAAGCTCTGGCCTTTTATTAGACAGGTAAAGGTGATAAAAATTACGAATAAGGATGATAATTAATACCCTTCAGTGATGATGCAGATCACCCGTTTGATCACGGCAGTGAAAAAAGATCCAACTTGAAACCTCTCCTCCCCTGGTGCTTAGCTTAACTCAAAATTATGGGCTCTCTTTCAGTTTTTTGACCTCCTTGACAATCTCAAGGCCTCTCTTAATCGCCTCCTCATTCACCGGTATCAAATGATGATGCCGTTCCGGAAGTGATTTTCTAAGGCCCTGGATAACATTTTCCAGCCTGACAACTGGCTTAATTTTAAGATAAGCACCCAGGACAATCATATTAAATGTTTTGGTGGATGACATCCTGGCGGATTCTTCGGCTGCATCGACGCGGTAAATATTGATATCATCTCTTTCAGGGTGACGTGTAATGCCATTTCCATCATAGATAAGCAAACCTCCGGGTTTCACCCGGGGTTCAAATTTATCCATCGATTGCTGATTCAGAATAATGGCGGTATCGTAATCATGGACAATCGGCGAGCTGACTTTTTCTTTGCTGAGGATTACGGTAACATTTGCGGTACCTCCACGCATTTCCGGTCCGTATGAGGGCATCCAGCTTACCTCCATTTCCTGCATGATACCCGAATAAGCTAATATTTTTCCCATGGAGAGTACTCCCTGGCCTCCAAAACCTGCGATAATAATTTCTTCAGTCATTATGCTTGTTTTATTTTTTTTCAAAAACATATTTTTCCGGATCGGTCAAAACCCATTTTAAGCTTTTTCCAGCAGCTTTCCATCAACTTTAATATCACCTAAGGGGTAAACGGGAAACATGTTTTCTTCCATCCATTGATTGGCTTTTACCGGAGGCATTTTCCAGCCAGAGTTACAGTTGGAGACAATTTCCACAAAGGACATACCCTTCTTATCCCCCTGGTTTTCAAAGGCTTTTCTAATGGCTTTTTTTGCTTTCCTGGCATTTGCCGGTTTATGAACCGATTGTCTGGTTACATAATATGTTCCCTGCAGTCTGGCTACCAGCTCCGTAATTATGAGAGGATTCCCCATACTTTCAACTTCTCTTCCGTAAGGGGAAGTAGATGATTTCATTCCGGGCAAGGTAGTAGGTGCCATCTGCCCCCCGGTCATTCCATAAATTCCGTTGTTAATAAAAACAATGACAATGTTTTCCCCGCGGTTACAGGCATGGATTGTCTCGGCAGTACCAATAGCAGCGAGATCCCCGTCACCCTGATAGGTGAATACATATTTGTCGGGCCACAGCCTTTTTATGCCTGTAGCAACAGCGGGTGCACGGCCATGTGCTGCCTGTGACATATCTATATCCATAAAATCATAAGCCAATACCGAGCACCCCACCGGAGCAATGCCTATGGTGTCGGATTGTATGCCCATTTCTTCCACCACCTCCATAATGATCCTGTGTGTCGTTCCATGTCCACAACCCGGACAATAGGAAAGTACCTTATCTGTCATCAAAGGCGTTTTCCTGTAAACAAGATTTTCCTCTTTTATTATATCTTTTACATCCATGATTACTGTTTTTCAATTTGACTTTCAAGTACTTCAAGAACCTCATCCGGTGAAGGAATTACGCCTCCATAGCGCCCAAAATGTTCTACCTTCACCTTTCCATTCACCGAAAGCCGCACATCTTCAACCATCTGACCACTGCTCATTTCAACCGACAAAAAAGCTTTCACACGGTCGGCCAGTTCATTTATTTGCACTTTTGGGAAAGGAAACAAAGTAACAGGACGCAACAGACCCGCTTTGATTCCCTTGTCTCTGGCCAGTTTCACCGCTTTATGACTGATCCTTGCACTAGATCCGTAAGCCACAATAACATATTCCGCATCTTCAAGCATAAACTCCTCAACGCGTACTTCATATTCTTCTATTTTTCTGTATTTGGCCTGAAGTCTCAAATTATGTTTTTCCTGTTTGTAGGGATCCAGATCAAGCGAAGTAATAATATTTCTTTCCCTTTCGGGCGATTTTCCGGTAATCGCCCAGGATTGGTCAAATGAATCAGGCCGGGATCGCTGGTCAAACAATTCCACTTTCTCCATCATTTGTCCAATCACACCATCGCTCAGGATCATGGCGGGATTTCTGTATTTAAATGCAAGATCGATGCCCAGTTTAACAAAATCAGACATTTCCTGCACGGAAGCCGGAGCAAGAACAATCAATTTATAATCGCCATGGCCACCCCCCTTGGTTGCCTGAAAATAATCGGCCTGAGAGGGTTGTATCGTTCCCAGTCCGGGTCCTCCCCTAACCACATTCACAATCAGGCAGGGCAATTCTGCCCCTGCAATATAAGAGATTCCTTCCTGCTTTAAACTGATTCCGGGACTCGAGGATGAGGTCATCACTCTTTTCCCTGTACCAGCCGCTCCATAAACCATATTGATGGCAGCCACTTCACTTTCCGCCTGCAATACTACCATCCCGGTTCTTTCTTCAGGCTTTTCAAGCATTAAATATTCCAGTATTTCCGACTGTGGGGTAATAGGATAACCGAAGTAGGCATCAAGACCCGCTCTAATGGCGGCTTCAGCAACAGCTTCATTACCCTTCATTAATCTGAGTTCTCCCATGGCGTTTCTTTTTTGATGTTAAACCTTTACCTTGTAAACTGAAATGACACCGTCAGGACAAACCACTGCACAATTGGCGCATCCTATGCACGCCTCAGGATTCTCCATAAATGCAACGTGATAACCTTTACTGTTAACTTCTCTCGACATCCCAATTACATTGGTAGGGCAGTTAACAACGCAAATTTCACATCCCTTGCATTTTTCAGTATCAACAACTATCGCCCCTTTTGCTTTTGCCATACAATTATTCTTTAATGGTAAATATATATTCTGTCATTATTTAACAGGAAGTGAAACCTGTGTGATTCTGATAATCTCCTGCTAATCTTTGGTAATATGTCAATAATAAGAATCAATTCGTATACTTTTATCGCTTAAAATTAAAAATTATCATTGGAAAGCAAATTTTTCGCCTGTAATAATGGAACTTAAATAGGTGCTGTTTAATAACACAGCCATTAAGCACACTGATTTCCTGCTACTTGTCGCCTTCCAGGGGATGATCCTCCCTGAATTTCAAAACCCTGTTGCGAAGATCATTGAACTGGTCTCTTCTTACCTGCGATACACATGCCCTTAATCCTTCCGTTCTTTCACTTCCGGTAATATCAAGCGAAATGGCTGAAATTCCATAATACAAAAGTTCTTCGAGCAATTCCACTCCAGACATTCCCGGATAGGAAATGGTAAAATAAAATCCATCGGCCAGGGGCTTATCAACATCTCTATCATATACGATACGAAATCCGGCATCCGTGAAAATATTTTTCATAATTCTGGCTTTCTCACCATATTCCCGAACGATCTGGAGAAAATTAAAGTCCCCATCATTTGCTGCTTTCAATATGGAAGCAAGTGCATATTGCGATGAGTGAGTCGTCCCGGCCGAAAGTGCATATAGTGCACCATAGATCATGGAGTAACCAAAGGATTCGGAAGGATAATACCTTTTCAGATCAGGATATTTTCTGTGGAAAAGTTTATCCGACATAACCAGCACTCCCGCCCGCTGACCGGCATAACTGAATACTTTAGAACTGGAAATCAGTAAGATGTAATGATCGGTATAATGGGCAACTGTAGCCTGATAAGGGGGTTCCCCAGGAACCGAAATGTCTTTCCTGAAATCCATTCCAAAATAGGCCAGATCTTCTACCACAATGGCATCATATTTATTTGCCAGATCCCCAATAATCTCCAATTCTTCTTCCGTAAAACATACCCAGGAAGGATTGTTGGGGTTGGAGTATAAAATTGAGGAAACTTTTCCTCCTTTAAGATAGGACTCCAGTTTATCCCTGAGTTTCTGACCACGGTATTCATAAATATCAAAACTGCAATAATCATGTCCCAGCACCTTGCATTGCTGCTTTTGCACAGGAAATCCGGGATCCAGAAAAAGCGTACCTTCCTTGGTTCTGTCGGTGCGGTTGGCCGTCATAAAAACTGCCATCCCTCCCATCATTGATCCAACTGTGGGAACGCAGGCTTCCGGTTTCACATCCACATTCATAAACAATTTCACAAACCGGGAAACTTCATGCTTAAGCTCCTTAACACCCTCAATCATGGGATATTTTGAAGCTACGCCCCTTCTTAGTGCTTCTATTTCTGCTTCTATACCTACCGAGGCCGGATTCAAACCCGGAACTCCCATTTCCATCCTGATAAACTGACTTCCTGTTCTTTCCTCAATCTCATTGACCATTCGCACAAGCTCCCGAATGGAAGCATGCCCTACCTTATCAACACGGGTTTGACTTATAACATCACTGACAACTGAGGCGTCTATGGGTGTATTTCTGGACATTTTTTTTTCACAATATTAAAAAGCAGAATTGAGCGAAAAAATGATGTATAAAAGCTTTTAGGTGGTTTTCACATGTTATGGGACAGGTTGAATATGGGTATTATTCTATCCTGATCCTTGCATCGACAGCAATAATTTCCTCACCCTTAGCCATTAAGGGATTCAGATCCAACTCCCTAATCCTGGGAGCAGACTCAAGAAGCTTCGAAAGCTTTACAATAATACCCGCAAAAATCTCAATATCCACTCCTTCTTTTCCCCTGAGACCTTCCAGGATCTTAACCGACCGAAGGGATCTTATCATTGATAATGCTTCATCTTTTGCAACAGGAACAAGTCCTGAGTTAACATCTTTTATGGCCTCCACGTATATTCCCCCCAGTCCGCATAAGATCATATGTCCAAACTTTTCTTCGTAGGTAGCCCCGAGAAAAAGCTCTGTTCCTTCTACCATGGGCTGAATCAAAACTCCTTCGAAGCCCTCTATTTTTTCCATGGTGTAAAAAGCCTCCTCCATATCCTTCTGATTTTTGATATTTAATGCTACCCCGCCTACATCAGATTTGTGTACAGGACCAATGACCTTCATAGCGATGGGAAAAGCAAGCTCTCCGAAACTGGTTCTCAGCTCAGACAAATTTCTGGCCATGAGGGTTTTAGCTCGTGGGATTTCAAACAGATCAAGTAATTCATGGATTTTTTCTTCTTCCAGGTAACCAGAGCTTGCCGTGGATAAAATAAGATCAACACGCTCTTTATCCGGACTTTCTTCCCGGATAAGCTTTTCGGCCGGTTCGGGAGTACATGCAATTTTGGCCAGGGCTTTCCCCAGTTCCACCTCATCATTAAAAACAATATTTCCTTTGTTTCTGAAAACCTCGATTTCCCTGCCCGCGGTAGTAATTGAAGGCATAACGGCAAAAATTGGTTTTTTATTGCTTTTTATCTTTTTGTCAATCACATTATAAACATCAAAGACCTCCGTAAGACCACTGCTTCCGAATATAATAATGATGGAATCGATACCTGAAAATCTATTTTCACAGTAATCGATGCATTTCTCCAGCTGTTCAGCAGTTCCTGTGGCAAGAATATCAATAGGATTGGCTACCGAGGAGCCGGGATAGAGTTCTTCAAGCAACTCCTCAGCTTCAGGTCCCTGAATAGGAGGAATTTGAAAACCTCCCTTTTCCAAAGCATCCGCAAGCATTACTGCAGGCCCTCCTGCATGGGTGATAATGGCAACATTTTTTCCTTTGATCCTTTTATTATTAAAGACTCCCGCCAGGGTGGAAAGTTCTTCCCGTCCATGGCACCTGACAATCCCGGCTTTCCGAAATAAGGCATCTACAAACTGATCGGAACTGGCCAGAGCTCCTGTGTGAGAAGAAGCAGCCCTGCTTCCGGCTTCCGAACCCCCCGCTTTTATAGCGGCAATTCTGCATCCTTTTTTAATCAAAGAGGAAGCATGCTTTAATAGCTTTTGTGGCTTTTTTATACTTTCAATGTAAAGGATCTTGAGCTTTGAACTGTTTTCCGGATCGAATGATTCATCTAGGAACTCCAACAGGTCTTCCACACCCAGCTGGGCGCTATTGCCTACCGAAAATACGCTGGAAAAGGTCAACCCTTTTGGGATTCCCGATTCCATTATAAAGACGGCCGTGGCCCCTGAACCAGAAATAAAATCGCAACCCTCAGGTGACAACCTGGGTATTGGAAGGGTGAATACCCCCTGGTAAAAAGACGTCATAACCCCAATGCAATTCGGACCAATCAGGCTTCCCCCTGCCCCTTCTACAATTTCAACCATTTCCTCTTCAATTTTTTTTCCAGTCTCATTTTCTTCCGAAAATCCCGCAGAAACAATTATAAAAGCCCTGGTCTTCTTTTTTTCAGCCAATATTTTTACTGTATCTACACAAAATTTGGCAGGTATAGCAAGGATAGCGAGCTCAGTTTCCGGAATATCCTCTACCGAATTGTAGGATTTAATTCCCTGCACCCTATCCTCCTTCGGATTAACGGCATACAGATCCCCCTTAAAAGTACCATTAAGTATATTCTTTATGAGCTTACCCCCCGGTTTTTCAACATTATTGGATCCGCCAACAATGACGATACTCTGGGGATTAATAAGTTCTCTAACAATTTTTACAGCCATAAATATGATTTTTAACAAATATACAAAAGTCTGGGTGGAGTGACGGGTGATAATTATCAGAGGTGCCGAAGAGCATGTGGGGGGAAGGGGGAGGGTTAGCGGTGTGACGGTGTGACGGTGTAACGGCGTGACGATGTGACGGTGTGACGGCGTGACGGCGTGACGATGTAACGGTGTGACGGTGTGACGGGGTGACGGTGTGACGGGGTGACGGGGTGACGGTGTGACGGCGTGACGATGTGACGATGTAACGATGTGACGGTGTGACGATTACCGTTTACCGTTTTCCGTTCACCCTCAGTATTGCCGTTAAAGTCAGATACCTGGATATGCAGATCTGCCGCTTAGGCACTCCCTACTGGCAGTCTCCTTCTTTTTTACTACCTTTGTAGTGAACCATTCCAGGAATGTCAATGAAAGCAGTTATCATCAATAAATTCGGAGGACCGGAGGTTCTCGAGTATGTCGATGTTGTAACACCGGAACCTGAACCAGATGAGATACAGATCAGGGTAAAAGCCATTTCGGTTAATCCGGTTGACTGGAAAGTCAGGCAGGGAAGGTTAAAGCTGGTCACCGGCAGAAAATTTCCACTTTATCTTGGTGTTGAGGCTGCGGGGATTGTTGAAAAGACAGGAAAAGAGGTAAAGCGAATAAAACCCGGCACCAGAGTTTTTGCAGGAAAGGATCATACAGGGGGGGCCTACGCGGAATATTTTTGTGTAAAAGAAAAAAATGCCGTGGTGCTTCCAGAAGAAATAAGTTTTGAGGAAGGATGCACACTTGCTGTAACCGGGGTTACCTCACTGCAGGCGCTTCGGGATCATGCAGGACTTGAGGAAGGAATGGAAGTACTAATTAACGGTGCTTCAGGTGGAGTGGGAACCTATGCCATCCAGATTGCCAAAATACTGGGCGCCAACGCTACAGGTGTTTGCAGCAGCACAAATAAACGACTTGTAAAATCGCTGGGGGCTGACAGGGTAATCGATTACACCAGGGAAAACTGGAATGAGAAAGGTTACAAATTTGATATAATCCTGGATGCTGTGGGAAATAAAAAATACAGACAGGTTAAGGAAAATCTCAAAAAACATGGAATCCTCATAAAGTTAAACATTTCTCCTGCAACCTATTTTGATCAATACATCACAAGTCTTTTCAGTACAAAAAAAGTCAAAATGGTACTGCTGAAAAATATCCCCGATGATGTGAAATGGGTTCGTGATCAAATTGCCCTGGGCAATATTCGGGTTGTTATTGACAAACAGTTTAAACTTGAAGAGGTACGTAAGGCTCACATTTACAGCGAAACCGAAAGAGCCAGGGGAAAGATAATTTTGAAGCCTTAAATAAAATACATATTCAGGGCTTCTCGAGAGTTTTCTTTTTTTAAGTCAGCAACCAGGTGAAGCGTTTTGTCATCTCCCCTACTTCCTGGTAAAGCAGCTTTTGAGGCTTGATATTGTCCATTTTTACTGAACAATAACTTCAATCGGGGCATGATCCTGCACCGTCCAGGCAAACCCCGGTTAACACAAAATATTTTAAATTTGAACCCGTTGATCATTTAAAATCATTACCGTTTATTTTTAAAACTAAAGAAAATGCCAGTAGTTAGATTTGGGGTATCACTGGAAAAAGAGTTGCTCGAAGAACTTGATCAGTATGTAAAAGACAATCAACTTTCCAACAGATCCCAGGCGATTCGTCAACTTATTT
>CAZQOV010000087.1:0-13186 GCA_964595055.1 uncultured Bacteroidaceae bacterium
CGGGATGAGTGGCTGTTACCATGCAGATCAAAGAGATTACTTCCTACCTGCAGGAGCTCGAGGAAGCAAATAATCATTATGAGAAAGAAGTATAGTTAATTAATCAATAAAATCATAAAAATGGCTAAAATTAATTTCGGTGGTATCGAAGAAAATGTAGTAACCAGAGATGAATTTCCTTTATCAAAAGCCCGTGAGGTGCTGAAAAATGAGACGATTGCTGTCCTTGGCTATGGAGTTCAGGGTCCCGGTCAGTCGCTTAACCTTAAAGATAATGGGTTTAATGTTATCGTAGGACAAAGAAAAGACTCACCTTCCTGGGAAAAAGCATTAAAAGACGGCTGGGTAGAAGGAAAAGACCTTTTTTCACTTGAGGAAGCATGCGAAAAAGCTACCATCCTTCAATACCTTTTATCCGATGCTGGTCAAATAGCGCTCTGGCCTACAGTGAAGAAACATCTGACCCAGGGCAAAGCCCTTTATTTTTCACATGGATTTGGGGTCACCTATAAAGATCAAACCGGAATTATTCCTCCAAAGGATGTGGATGTCATTCTTGTGGCTCCCAAAGGATCAGGTACCTCTTTAAGACGTCTTTTTGTTGAAGGAAAGGGCCTTAACTCAAGTTATGCCATCTTCCAGGATGCCACGGGAAAGGCCTTTGAAAGGGTCATTGCCCTCGGAATTGGAGTGGGTTCCGGTTATTTGTTCGAAACTACTTTTCAAAAAGAGGTGTATAGTGACCTTACCGGTGAAAGAGGCGTGTTGATGGGAGCCATTGCTGGAATTATGGAGGCACAATATAATAAGTTGAGAAGTAAGGGGCATTCTCCTTCAGAAGCATTTAATGAAACAGTGGAAGAATTTACCCAGAGCCTTATGCCCCTGATCGCTGAGAACGGAATGGATTGGATGTATGCAAATTGTTCAACTACCGCCCAAAGAGGAGCACTCGACTGGAAAAACCGTTTTAGGGATGCTGTTGCCCCGGTGTTTGATGAGCTCTATGAGAGTGTTGCTTCAGGGAATGAAGCCCGGGTAACAATTGAAGCAAATCGTCAATCCGATTATCGGGAAAAACTCTCAAAAGAACTGGAAGAAATACACAATTCAGAAATGTGGAAGACAGGTGCAACGGTTCGGAAATTAAGACCCAGGGAAGAATAAAAAAAAACACAGGTACCATGGAAAGTATGACGGATTTAAAATATTTCCCTAAGGTTCAACAGATCCAGAAAGCAAATGAAAAATTAAAGTCGGTGGTTATCCATACCCCCCTGGCACAGAATATAAATCTTTCGGAAGATTATAAGGCCAGTATCATGCTGAAAAGAGAGGATCTTCAGGTTGTCCGTTCTTACAAACTGCGAGGTGCCTATAATAAAATAATCAGCCTGTCGAATTCCCAGTTAAAGAACGGAGTGGTTTGTGCAAGTGCTGGAAATCATGCACAGGGAGTAGCATACAGTTGTCAAAAACTGGGCATAAAAGGAACTGTTTTTATGCCCAGTCCAACACCTTCCCAAAAGGTAAAGCAGGTCAAAATGTTCGGAAAAGACCAGGTAAATATTGTGCTGGAAGGAGATACTTACGATGATGCCTACAAAAAGGCAATTGCATTCTCTAACCTAAATAAGTCCACCCTGATACATCCCTTTGATGATGAAAAGGTGATTGAAGGTCAGGCAACCATTGGACTGGAAATTTTGCAGGATACCACCCGGCATATCGATTACCTGTTTATTCCCATCGGAGGCGGAGGGCTTGCTGCAGGAGTTTCCGGACTTTTTAAAACCCTAAGCCCCGATACGAAGATCATTGGCGTAGAACCAGAAGGTGCTCCTGCAATGAAAACATCGATCGAAAAGGGTATGATTACCGAACTTTCTCATATCGACAAATTTGTTGATGGAGCTGCTGTTCAGCGTGTTGGGAATGTGACATTTCCCATATGTAAAGAACTTCTTGATGATGTAGTTACGGTACCTGAAGGCAAGGTTTGCACAACTATCCTGAAGTTGTACAACGAAGACGCTATTGTTGTAGAACCTGCAGGAGCCTTGTCCATTACCGCGCTGGATTTTTATCGTGACAAAATTAAGGGCAAACATGTCGTTTGTATACTGAGTGGGAGCAATAATGATATTACCCGTACCGAAGAAATAAAAGAAAGATCTTTACTTTATGAGGGATTGAAACACTATTTTATTGTTCGTTTTCCACAGAGAGCCGGAGCGCTTAGGGAATTTGTCAATGAAGTACTTGGACCCGATGATGATATAGCCCATTTTGAATACACCAAAAAGAACAGCCGGGAAAGAGGTCCTGCTGTTATAGGTATTGAAGTAAAACAAAAAGAAGATTTTAATTCCCTGATTCAACGAATGGAGAAAAAATCCATTGTTTATGAATACCTGAATGATAATCCTAATTTGTTTCAGTTTGTTATCTAATCCTGTTATCTTGTTCAAAGATAAACACGGAAATATTAAATCCAGAATCTTTTTGCCCGGTGCCTTTTGCAGGTCGTCAGGACGAGTCAGGTCCTCATGAATCAAACCCGCTTACCATTTCCTACCTCCCACTCCAAACCATTACTCAAAAAAATTGTTTAAATTTAAGTACACCTAAAAACCCGGATCATGACAACCCTGCAGATTATTTTGATTATCCTTGGTACTTTGATTACCTTGTTTTTCCTGATTGCTTTTCTTCTGCCCTCATCCAGAACCCTTTATCGAAGCATCACTATTGAACGCCCACCGGATGATATTTATAATCTGGTTACCGATTTTCATAATTATAAAAAATGGAATCCCTGGTCGGCTCGTGAACCGGATGCCGAAGATCAAATTAGCGGGGAACCCGGAAAGGTAGGGCATAAATGGAGCTGGGAGGGAGAGAAGACCGGCAAAGCTTCCCTTGAAATAAAAGAATTGGAAAAAGGAAAATCTGTCCGGTCCGATTTAATTTTTTCTGTTCCCCGGAAAATGAGATCGGAAGATATTTGGAAGTTTGATAGAATAGACCAAAATAAAACCAGGGTTACATGGGGATATTATGGTATTTTGGGCTTCCCGGTCGAAAGGTATTTTGGTTTGTATCTGGATAAGATGCTTGGTCCGGATTTTGAGCAGGGATTGATCAACTTGAAAAAATTAAGTGAGTCCCGGAAAGATAATGAATGAAAAGAAACGGTTTTATCACAGCCTGGTTTTTCCCGGATTTTTTCTCTTTTTAATGTGGTTCATGAAATTCGTTGAATTTGGATTTCAGATCAACCTCCGTTTTCTTGGTGTATATCCTCATAAGATCAGGGGACTAATCGGAATCCTTACTTCTCCATTAATACATGCAGATCTTAAACACCTGTTTGACAATTCCATCCCGGTCTTCCTGCTTTCTCTGGCCATATTTTATTTTTACAGGGTAGTGTCTTATAAGGTGTTTTTTATTATTTACCTGGTAACCGGGGCTTTGGTATGGATCTTTGCCCGGGAAGCTTATCACATTGGTGCCAGTGGACTGATATACGGCTTTGCTTCTTTTCTATTTGTTTCCGGTGTAATTCGAAAAAACAGAAATTTGCTTGCGATTTCTTTACTGGTTGTTTTTCTTTACGGTAGTCTGGTTTGGGGGCTGTTTCCATACGATTATAAAATTAGCTGGGAATCCCATCTATTAGGTGCGGTTACCGGGGTAATTATCGCCATTGTATACAGGAAGGAGGGACCGGAATCAGATATGCAAAGGTGGATGAAGGAAATGGAAGAGGAGGAAGAAGAAAATGAAGAACAAAATCCCGGAACAGAGGAAGAGTTTTAACACAAAACCTTGTGACTGTGATGGATGAAAACATACAATAAAAACCCGGAAATGAATAAACCCTTTAACTGTTCAAGCGTTTATCAAAAAGAAAAGGAGGACAAATATGTTACTAAAGATGTATAATGAAAACCCCGGTCAGAGACATGTAAAAATGATATGTGATATTCTTAAAAATGGAGGGATTATCATTTACCCTACAGATACTGTATATGGTTTGGGCTGTGATATTTTTAATTCACGTGCCGTTGAAAAAGTAGCCCAATTAAAAGGAGTAAAACCGGAAAAAGCAAATTTCTCCTTTATTGTCTCTGATTTGAGTCATCTTTCAAATTACACCCGGTTTGTCGATAATCAGGTTTTCAAGCTAATGAAATCCGTTTTGCCCGGTCCTTATACATTCATTCTCCATGCAAACAGCAGTGTTCCGAAAATTCTGAAAAACCGGAAAAAAACGGTGGGCATCAGAATTCCCGATAATAATATCATTCTGGAAATAGTGCGGGAACTTGGAAATCCCATTTTGACCACTTCAATTCATGATACCGATGAGATCATTGATTATACAACCGATCCTGAATTGATTTACGATAATTTCAAGGATAAGGTTGATGCTGTTATTAATGGTGGATTTGGAGGCAATGTTCCTTCAACGGTAATCGACTGTACCTCGGAGGTGCCGATGATTATCAGAGAAGGAGCGGGTGAAATTCATGGTTTGACACCCATCTAAATTATTTCCTCCAGAAATCGGATGAAAACAAGATAAGAACCGTAAATAGTTCAAGCCTGCCGATTAGCATTAATAAGGATAAAAACCATTTCCCAAAGTCTGGAAAATGACTAAAATTATCGATTGGTCCTACTTTTCCAATCCCCGGTCCTATATTACCAAGGGTGGCGGCAGCAGCTCCAATTGAAGTATCAAGATCATATCCGAGAGAAGCCAGGATAATCATACTGCCTACCAGGGTCAGAAGGTAAAACGATACGAAGGCAAGTACATTTGTAATTACCTGTTGGGCAACGGCATGATTGTTAAATCGGACCGGTATTATGGCATTTGGGTGGATAAGCCTTTTTAACTCCAGCAAGGAATTTTTCATAAGCAGCACCACACGGATAATTTTCACTCCACCTCCGGTTGAGCCGGCTGATCCACCAAAGAACATGAGGACAAAAATTAACATGCCAAGAATAGGAATCCAGGCCTGATAATCTGAAGTTACAAATCCTGTAGTAGTCATGATTGAAATCACCTGAAACAGGGATTCACGAATGGATCGTTCCAGTCCTTTGTTCATGGTGAAAAACATGATAATTCCAATTACCAGGGTAAAGATGATAACAAAACTCAGGTAATGTCTGAATTCTTCATTTTTAAATACCTTATCAAATCTTAAATGCAGGGCAAAATATGAGAGGGTGAAATTTGTACCGGCAACAAACATGAAAAAACTGATAACGTAATGAATGTAAGGAGAGTCCCAGTGCGCAATGCTGTCTTGTTTGGTAGAATAGCCACCGGTTGCCATAGTGGTAAAAGCATGGTTAACCGCATCAAACAGATTCATATCTCCAGCCCATAGAAGAAGGGTTTCAGCAACTGTGAAAATAATATATATGTACCATAAGCGCTTGGCTGTTTCTTTAATGCGTGGATGCAGCTTGTCCGGGGTAGGTCCCGGCACCTCGGCTACAAATAGCTGCATGCCGCCGATTCCAAGTAAAGGCAATATGGCCAGGGTCAAAACAATGATTCCCATTCCACCCAGCCATTGAGTGAGACTCCTCCAGAATAATATCCCATGTGAAAGTGATTCAATGTCATTGAAGATGGATGCACCGGTGGTGGTGAAACCCGACATGGTTTCAAAAAAAGCATCAGTAAAAGAATCTACCGAATGTGTAAATAAGAAAGGGAGGCAGCCAAAAAAAGAAAAGACAATCCAGGAAAGAGATACAACGATATAAGCATCGCGTTTAGAAATATTTTTTTCCGCATCCCTTGTCAGGGCCCATGCAATACCTCCAAAGAAAATGCAGATCAGTCCGGCAATGAAAAAGTCCAACTCCTGATTTTCCTGGTAGATAAATGATATCGGAATAGACATCATCATAAACAGTCCTTCAATCAGGAGAAGAATCCCAAGTAACCGGAATATTATACGGATATTAAACATCAGTTAAAAAATTTCCCGACAACGGATACTGCAGATGGAAGCGCAAATATAACAACATGATCTCCTTCATGGATCTCCGTGTCTCCCCGGGCAATAATTCCTTTGCCTTTGCGGATGATACCTCCTATAATAGCATCCGGGGGAAAATCAATTTCTTTTAGTTTACCCTTGGTAATCAAGGAATCAGGTTTGGTTATAAATTCAAGAACTTCTGCATCCGTACCGGTCAGGCATCTTATTGAAGTAACATCTGTACTCATGGTAAAGCGAAAGATCCGGCTTGCTGTGATTAATTTTTTATTGACAATGGTATCTATGCCGATGTTTTCGGCGAGCGGAATGTAATCTATATTCTCAACTTCAGCAATGGTTTTTTTAACCCCCATTCTTTTTGCCAGCAGACAGGAGAGAATATTGGTTTCAGAGTTGCCTGTTACCGCCACAAAGGCATCCATTTTGGACAGACCTTCCTGGGCAAGGAGTTCCACATTGGACCCATCCCCATTTATAACCAATGCGTTATCGAGGGTATTGGATATCATGTAACTTTTCTCCCGGTCTACTTCAACCAGTTTAACATAGTGTTGATCTCCAAGATCTCTGGCTGCACGAATTCCAATCCGGCTTCCGCCAAGGATCATAATATTCCTTACTTCGTAATTTTCTTTGCCTGTATAACGCAGAAGATTTTTAACTCCTCCTTTATTAGATATCACATATACAAGATCCCCCACCTGGAAACGATCATGTCCTCTGGGGATAAGGGTATGACCATTCCGTGTGATAGCGACTGCCCTGTATTGCAGCAAACTATTCGAGTCAGTTACTTCAATAAGGCTCTTGTCGATAATGGGGGCATTTTTTTCTAGTTTAAAAGCAAAAAGGTGCAATTTGCCTCCCGAAAAATCAACCACATCTGTAGTACTGGTCTGTGAGAGAAGCCCGACAATTTCCCTTGCGGCAATCTTTTCCGGGTAAATCAAATAGTCGATCCCCAGACTAATAAACATTTCACGGTTATCTGGATATAAATACTCCTGGTTATCGATCCGGGCAATCGTTTTGCTTGCTCCCAGTTGCTTGCAAATTATGGCCGCTGAAATATTGGTTGATTCTGCCTGCGTAACAGCAATAAACAGATCGGCTTTTTTTATTTTAGCCTCTTTTAAAAGACCCAGTGAAGTTGCACTTCCTTCAAGGGTAAGCACATCCATAGTTGATCCGATAAGCTTCAATCTCTCGGAATCGGTATCAATCACTGTGATATCATGATTCTCATTACTTAGCATCTTCACGAGATGTGCACCAACTGCTCCTGCACCTGCGAGAATAATTTTCATAATTTCTTATCAATTGAGGAGCAAAATAACATAATATCTACCGAATAGCCCAAATCTTTTATATTTTTTTACTGAAATAAAGAATCTTTCATCCATGAGCAAAAGGAGGAAAAGTAAAGAAATAAGAGCAAAGACATAAGGAGGTTCATGCTAAATAACAGATATTTATTCATATAGCGTATTATCCAAAAGCATGAAAGGGTGCCAGGGAATGGGTATATTGGTGTTCAGGATTCAGATTAATGTGCAGCCTGTATGGGCAAAAGCACGGTTACATGCCTGCTAAGCTTTTCTCTGTTAATCATCCATTACGGGCCTAATTTAAAGGGTACTCATATAGGCTCCTTCTCTCGATATTTTATGGTAAATAACTGAAGTGGAATCATTCAATAAAATATCTCTGGCATATATCGGAACTGAAGAGGCTATAACAATGGTGTTGACATGAAAATTCTTCCGTATATCCCTGAGAAGCGGAAGCGGAGAATCTCCGAGAATCATAATTTCAACAGCAATCTCTGATTCGGTCATGTAGTTGGAAAAGATGGAATAGTCATTGATCAGAACTATTTTTGATGTGCCTGCCGAGTATAAGAAATTGTTTACACCGGGCAAAGCAAAACAATATTGTGGATAGGATTCGCTTAGTTTACTGAATGAAACCTGATCAGGGGTGCCAGTCGGGATTCTGGTAAAATAACCCGATGTTGCATAATCAAGGCTTCTCATATCTATACTGTCATTATGAATCAACAGGTTATTGCTATTATGCTTGAGGTGTAAGGCGATACTTTCCCTGATGTTGAAGACACAAATCAGAGATTTATCCGGATGGCTGTGCTTTAGCACTACCATGCTCAGGTTTATGATGACTAAAATTGTTCCCAGTAAGACGGACGCAAACTTTTTGTACAGATAAAACAACAGCAGCAGGAGAGGAATAACTAAAAAAATGAAGATCTGAATTCGGTTCATATCTATGTTCTGAATGGTATTCAGGGGTAGGTTATTGACAATTTCAACCGCATTTTCCATCAGTCCTGAAATTTTCATAGAAATGTGTAGAAACACATCCGCCAGGGCAGGCAGCAATAAGAACACTACGGCTATAAGGAAGAACATCATTAAAAGAGTGACCAGGGGAATGATGAATAGATTAGTTAATAAAAAATAAACCGGAAGCTGATGGAAATAGTATGCCGCAAGTGGGAAGGTTAAAACCTGGGCTGAGAAACTGACGTTCAGAACATCCAGGATTTTATTAAAAAGCCAGTTCTTTGAAGTCAGTACCTTACGAAGGGGAGGATGAAATAATAAAATGCTTAATACCGCAGTGTAGGAAAATTGAAATCCTGCATCGTATAGAATATTTGGATTCATAAGGATTTGTATAAATGAAGTGACAAGCAAGGTGTTAAAAATAGTGGCCTTTCGATTCAGAAGTCTTCCAATACTCGCCAGGGTAAACATGCTGACTGACCTGACCACAGAGGCAGACAGCCCGGTCATTGCTGCGTAAAACCACAGTATTATTATGATCAGAAAAAACTGAATGATTATCCCAATTTTTCCCCGCTTAAGGAATAAGAAAAGATATTGAAGGAAAAACCAGATCATTCCTACATGTAAACCGGAAACTGCCATAACATGAATAGCCCCGGCATTTGAGAAAGAAGTTTTTATTTCCTCATCCAGTTCAGATTTATTCCCTGTACAAATGGCTAGTATTAAATCATGATTCAGACCTTCATTCTCTTTGGCAACGGACTTTATTTTGTTTTGCAAGAAAGATTTAAATTTTAAGGATAACAGCTTGAATCTGTTCATTAAAGGCTTATGATTGATCGTTTTCCAGTGTCCGTCTTTCAGGTAAGCTGTATAATATATCTTGCGTATGGAAAGGTATTTTTTGTAATCAAATTCATGTGGGTTGCCGGCATTTGAGATTTTCTGTAATTTGCTTTTTGCTATGATTATCTTTCCCGGTTCAGGCAGTGAGTAAGCTTGATCAGGTGAGAAGTAAGCATTTATGTATAACTGTGTTTTATCAATTTTTTTATGATCATCTCTGCTCAGCATCCGTAATTTTATGTGGGTGCTGGCGGATTTTTGTGAGGGTAACGAAGCCACTTCTGCTATAAAAAATTCATTCTGGGTTGAGAGATTAGGTTTTGTACCTGCCGATGAATGTCCATAAGCGCTCAGGAAGAATCCTGCGCTTAACAGGAGATTTCCAAAGCTTGAGTTGAAAAACATTTTAAAGCATAAGAGACAGGTTATTATGATCAAAAGAACGGTGAGAAGAATAAATTGATTTATGGAAGGGATATCCTTGAACCCGGAGTCGTGAATTAGAATGCCGGGAATAAACATGGCTAACGACCACAATGCCGGCACTTTTCTTATATGCTCTGATAAAGTTAACATCAGTCCTTTACCCTTAATGCGGAAAAGGACGAAAAATCAGCGTTTGAATTAAAAAAAAACGAACATTTAGCATTTTCGGATGTTTGGTTAAATGGATGTTACATCCTTTTTACATTTTTTAACAAACACATCACATCAAAAATTTACAGATATGGCAAACCTTAAGACTACTTATATTGGCATCGAACTGAAAAACCCGATAATAGTAGGTGCCAGTGACATGGTAACTAAAATTGAAAATTTAAAAGCTGCTGAAGAAGCAGGAGCATCTGCAATTGTTTATAAGTCTTTATTTGAAGAGCAGATTCAACTGGAAAACTATCAGTTTGATAAAGAGCTGACAGACTATAATGAGAGACATGCTGAGATGATAGATCTTTTTCCTGATATTGATCATGCGGGTCCCCGGGAATTCCTCCATAATCTGAAGAAGGCAAAAGAAAGCATTTCAATTCCTCTTATTGCCAGTTTAAATGCCATTTATCGGGAAACCTGGGTAGAATACGCCAAATTACTGGAAGATACCGGTGTTGATGGTCTTGAGCTGAATTTTTATTATGTACCGGGTGATTTTGAAACAGAAGGGAGGGAAATAGTAGAAGATCAAATTGAAGTGGTCAAGGAAATTAAAAATATTCTCAATATTCCTGTCAGTGTGAAATTAAGTCCTTTTTATACAAATACATTGAAGGTTCTTACAGAAATGGACAAGGTTGATGTCGATGGATTCGTTTTATTCAATAAAATGTTTCAGCCTGATATTGACCTTGAAAAAGAAGAACATATTTCCCCCTTCTATCTGAGTGCTGAGAATAATTACCGGATAGCATTGCGATATATTGGTTTGTTATATGGCCATACGGCCGCCAGTATATGTGCAAGTGGAGGGGTTTATCAAGGCAAGGATGTAATCAAGCTTATTATGGCGGGAGCGGATTCAGTTCAGGTGGTGAGTGCATTATATAAAAACAAGTTATCACATATCAGTACAATGCTCAAGGATATGGAGGAGTGGATGGATGAAAAAGGCTATGGCTCACTGAAGGAGTTCCAGGGGAAAGTTTCCCGGAAAAAAATCAAAGATCCTTATGTATATAAAAGGGCACAGTATATAGAATTGTTGCTTAAATCGGGCGATTTACTTAAAGATTATACCTTGCGATAGATTTGAAGTGCTTAGTTAGTTTTTCAGCCTGGGTTGAAAGTTGAAGTGTTGTAATCAGGGAGTGATGATGGATACTTGTCTGTCTCACTCTACCTGCTTTCCGTTTTCTCCTCCTTCAACCTTCGGATTTCTAACGCTTCACAGTAATTATCGTTTTTTCGGCTGTGGTATTCGGATTCGATAATTAATATCAACTTTACCTTTGGATATTGCATTTAACTTGCTGTTCAGTAGTCTTCTGCGAAGGGGATTTATTTTGTCTACAAACAATATCCCTTCAAGATGGTCATATTCATGCTGAATGATCCTTGCTTTTACTCCATCGAAAGTTTCATCATGAAAATTCCAGTTTTCATCGTAATATTGTATTCTAATGGCAGGTTTTCGGGAAACATCTTCCCGGATCAACGGTATGCTCAAACAACCTTCATTAAATGACCATTCTTCTCCGGTTTCATCTACCATGACAGGATTAATGAAGACCTTCTTGAATTCTTCCTGATATTCTTCGTCATCTTCTTCCACGGCTGTTGCATCCACGATGAATAATCTCAGGGATTTTCCTATTTGTGGTGCTGCAAGTCCAACTCCTTCAGCACTATACATTGTTTCAAACATGTTGTCAATAAGCTCAGTGAGCCCTTCATAATCCCGTGGTATTTCTTTCGCCTTTTTTCTGAGGACACCTGTTCCATAAACGTATACCGGGTATATCATAATTAAGGTATATTAAGTGTTTTGTATTTTTTCCATATAAGATTGAAGAATAATTGCAGCACTCATTTTATCAATATTCTCTTTTTTTTGTCTGTCTTTTTTCTTCATCCCAGCATCAATCATGGCTCTAACAGCCATTTTTGAAGTGTATCTTTCATCTTCATAAACAAGTTTCATGCCGGGGTATTTTCTTCGAAAAGCCGTTTCAAATTGTTTCACCAGTTTGAATGATTCTGAAGGTTCATCGTTTAACTGGAGCGGATATCCAAGTACCACACATTCCACCTTTTCCTTGTCAAAATACTCATCGAGAAATGTGAAGATTTCATGCGGACCTTTGACGGTAAGTCCGCTGCCGATTATTTTGAGAGGATCGGATACCGCTATGCCTATGCGTTTCCTTCCGTAATCAATTGCCATTATTCTACCCATTGTACAAAAATAGAAAAAAAAAGGGTGCCTTATTCCGGCACCCCTGTAAAATTGAAATTCATCACTTTATTTTACCGTATCCATATGGGCGATAAGTTCAAGAAGCTTAACAGAATATCCCCATTCATTATCATACCATGAAACAACCTTTACAAAGTTGTCATTTAGAGATATACCGGCCCCTGCATCGAAAATAGAGGTTCTGGGATCGGTTATGAAATCACTTGAAACCACGGCCTCTTCGGTATAACCGAGAATACCTTTAAGTTCACCTTCTGAAGCAGCTTTCATGGCGGCTTTAACATCCTCATATGAAGCAGCTTTTTCAAGTCTGCAGGTAAGATCCACAACAGAAACATTCAGGGTTGGAATGCGAAAAGCCATACCTGTAAGTTTTCCATTAAGGTCGGGAATAACTTTTCCTACAGCTTTTGCTGCACCGGTTGAAGATGGAATAATATTTCCTGCAGCAGCCCGTCCGCCTCTCCAGTCTTTTTTAGAAGGACCATCCACAGTTTTTTGGGTGGCTGTTGTGGCATGAACAGTAGTCATAAGACCTTCAACAATGCCAAATTTATCATTGAGGACTTTTGCTACAGGGGCAAGACAGTTTGTGGTACAGGATGCATTAGAAACAAACTGCATATCAGCTTCATATTTATCCTGGTTGACCCCCATTACAAACATTGGGGTGTCATCTTTGGAAGGAGCAGACATTACCACTCTTTTTGCACCGGCATCAATATGTCCCTGGGCTTTTTCCTTGGTCAGGAAAAGACCTGTAGATTCAATTACGTATTCAGCACCAACAGAACTCCAGTCCAGATCTGCAGGATTTGGTTCTGCTGTTACGCGGATTTCCTGACCATTCACAACCAGTTTATCGCCACTTATCTCAATACTTCCATCAAATTGTCCGTGAATTGTGTCATACTTGAGCATATATGCAATGTAATCCAGATCGATAAGGTCGTTAATTCCGACAATTTCCATATCATCTCTTTTCATGGCAGCTCTGAATGCTAATCTGCCAATTCTGCCGAAACCATTAATACCAACTTTTATTTTAGCCATAGGTTTAAAAATTAATAAATTAT
>CAZQOV010000088.1:0-13121 GCA_964595055.1 uncultured Bacteroidaceae bacterium
GACCTTTGGGTTATGAGCCCAACGAGCTACCAACTGCTCCACCCCGCAATATATTTTTAAACTATTTGTTGACTAATTCGGCTTGCAAATATACAATAATTCATTGGATATGCAAATCAAGGTGAAGCATTTTTAAACTGATTTTTTTCCATTTTTGCGACTAACTCTCACACTATGATCATTTCCTGGTTGGTTTTACACTATTCCATTTATACGCAGACTTGCCACAATCAAATCAGGGTAATTAACATGTATTAAGCGTCACTCCTGTAGACATGGAACAAATTCATGTCTGCATATGAGTGATATGAATATTTCAGAAAATAGACGAAATTATACTATGACACAGCGGGCTGATCAGGTGGTACTGACTGATCGCAAAATTATTGAAGCCATGACAGATCTGTGGTTGAAAATGCCCCTATCCGAGCTTACCCTTGAAAAAGTGTCTGAAAGATCCGAAGTAACCGTTCGGACAAAATTACTGAAGGTTGGTTCAAAAAAAAAAAAGGTTTGTTTGAAGCCTGTATTGAATCCGAAGGAGAACATATAACAATAAAGCGCATGCAGGTTGAACCGTGCGATTTGCAGGGTATAATTGATGCTCTGCCCCATGCAGGATTATGCTTTTTAGCGTTTTCTATACAGGTAAATTGTAATGATATACCAGAATACGTCTGTTGAACAACTTGTATTTGGCAGGCTTGTTTTTTCACAATTCACCTAAAATCCGAAAAAATTCAAAAATCCTGTTATTTTTGCCATTTGAAATTTGTCATGTAAAATAAATTTTCCTTATGAGTAGCAAGCAAAAGTCAAATTCCGGATTTTTTAAACGCATTCTCGATAAAGTAGAAGTTGTTGGTAACAAATTGCCTCATCCTGTAACTCTTTTCGCTATTTTAATGGGCATAACCCTGTTGTTGTCCTGGTTTTTTGGCGGCGTATCCGTTGATCATCCGGGTAAAGAGGCAGGATTGCTCGATTCCGAAGGAAACCCGGTGGACAAAATTAATGTGGTCAACCTGCTCTCGCGGGAAGGTGTTCAAATGATCTTCACAAGGATGGTGGAGACTTTTGCCGATTTCCCACCCCTGGGGTTGGTACTGGTTGTGATGCTGGGTATTGGTGTAGCAGAATATACAGGAATGATCTCGGTAGGACTGCGGCTGTTTGTCTCCAGAGTACCCAAGTCTATCATTACTTTTTCCATTGTTGTTGCCGGCATGCTTAGTTCTGTTGCTGCCGATGCTGGTTACGTAGTATTGATTCCTCTGGGGGGAGCTATTTTTATGAGCATGGGCAGGCATCCGCTTGCAGGTATAGCCGCAGCCTTTGCCGGTGTGTCTGGTGGATTTGGAGCAAATGTCTTACCCACCGGACTTGATCCTATGATTGCTGCATTTACCGAACCGGCTGCCCAGATTATCGATCCGGATTACACGGTGAATCCGCTCTCCAATTATTATTTAATGGCAGCTTCTGTGCCTCTGGTTGGCCTTGCCGGTACCTGGATTACAGAAAAAATCTTAGTTCCGCGATTGGGTGAATATAAACCTGGCTCCGATATCAAGATCGACGAGGATAAACCCATTACCCGACAGGAAAAAAAGGCTTTGTTGTGGTCATTTATCGCTTCCGTGTTTGTTCTTTTTCTTTTTATGATGACCATCATTCCTGAGAATGGTTTGTTGCGCGGAGAACCGGATCCGGAAACAGGAGTTCGAAGTTTGGATCCTTTTTACGATTCACTGGTGCCTGTAATGTTTATCGTCTTTTTTGTTGCCGGTCTTGTATACGGAATCGTGGCAAAAACCATTAAAAACGACAAAGATGTGGCCGAAATGACCGCCAAGAGTATGTCGACCATGGGAATGTACATTGTTATCGCCTTTGTCGCTGCCCAGTTTGTGGCCTATTTTAACTGGTCAAATCTCGGAAGTGTCCTCGCTGTTAAAGGCTCGGACGGATTGAAAGCGGTCGGTTTTACCGGAGGTCCTTTGCTGGTGGCCTTTATCATTGTTTCATCGCTTGTAAACCTGATTATGGGTAGTGCATCAGCCAAGTGGGCTTTGCTGGCACCTATTTTTGTACCCATGCTCATGTTAATGGGTTACTCTCCGGAAACTACGCAGGCAGCCTATCGTATTGGTGACTCTTATTCAAATATTCTTACACCTCTCTTACCCTACTTCCCACTTGTTATCGTCTTTGCTCAAAAGTATGTGAAGAATGTGGGTATCGGTACGCTGATATCGATGATGCTTCCCTATGCTATTGCCTTTGCAGTGGTTCGTATCCCAATGTTACTGGCATGGATATGGGCAGGATTGCCTTTGGGGATTGAAGGACCGCTATTTTATGAATGATGTTTTTTTTCCAAATTGAGCGATAATCCACAATCGATTAAGAAAATCTAAGTATTTCACCTCACCTAATCAGTGAAATGCAAAATTTTCTAAATCGGGGTTATCCGCCTCAGGCGGAAAGCGATATTTTGCTTCACTCATATCGCTCAACTTAAGTAATACTTTTATCCGGTATTATTTATATTTTTGAAAGAATAAACATTCACCTGTCACTCCATCCATGAGAAAGATCATACACATCGACATGGACTCTTTCTTTGCTTCCGTTGAACAAAGAGATTTTTCCGAATACAGGGGTAAACCCCTTGTCGTCGGAAGCCGGTCGCCAAGGTCGGTGGTTGCCGCTGCCAGTTATGAGGCGAGGAAGTATGGGGTGCACTCTGCTATGCCCATGGCTGTGGCTTTAAGGAAGTGCCCACACCTTATTGTTAGGCCTCACCGTTTCGAAGTATACCGGAAAGTTTCCGGCAGTATTCGAGATATTTTTCATGAATACACCGACCTGATAGAGCCCCTTTCTCTGGATGAGGCCTACCTGGATGTTACACATCCGAAGAAAGGCCTGCCTTCCGCTTCCCTGATTGCCATGGAGATCAAGAAAGAGATAAAAACTCGTGAAAATCTGATTGCCTCCGCCGGTGTGTCCTACAATAAATTCCTGGCAAAGATTGCCTCCGATATGGATAAACCGGACGGCTTCTATCTCATAAAGCCCGAGGATGCGGAACGTTTCCTGGAAGAACTGGAGATCAAGCGGTTCTTCGGTGTGGGGGAGAAGACAGAAGAAAAAATGCACCAGTTAAATATCTATTATGGACGCGATCTAAAAGCTTTGGAAAGGGATCAAATGATTAGGCATTTCGGTAAGACAGGGAACTACTTCTATGAGGTGGTCCGTGGCATCGATGAGCGCCCGGTTGTCCCGTTCCGTGAAAGCAAATCGATTGGGGCCGAGCGCACATACGACAAAGATCTTTTTGGCATTCAGGAGGTGGAAGAGCGATTAAAAGAAGTGATGAACATTATGTGGAATCGTTGTCAGGCAAAGAGGAAATTCGGGAAAACCCTGACATTGAAGCTCCGTTTTTCGGATTTCAGGACAATTACCAGGAGCCGGACTCAGAAGGATCCATATTCTTTTCATCAGGTAGATCCTGTCCTGAAAGAACTATTGCCTGTTTCACTCATCAGGAAGCATGGCGTAAGGCTTCTGGGAACCACCATGGCCAATTTCCCGGTTAAAGAAACGGGGGTGACAAAACAAATCGAGATTGATTTCGGGCCTGACAATCCCTCCTGACGCTTCTTCCCCTTGATCTGATCTTGAAATTCCAATGATATGAGCTAAAACTATATTTCTCAAAGAAAAATCGTATTTTTACGCAAAATTTCATTTTATTGCATTCTTATTAAGGAATGCTTTTAATTTTTTAATTATATGCCAAGAGTATTTAAACCCGTAGATATTACGAAGGAAGAAAAAGAAGTAAAGAGGGATTATTATGACAGGCATACGCCACGAATAATCTGCGAGAAGACAGCAAAAAGGGGAGAAAAATTCAGAGTGAAAGTTACCCTTGGAGATCAGTATTCCCATCCGGATGAACCGGAGCATTTTATTAGTTATATTCAGCTCTGGAACCGGGAGACCTTTCTTGCAGAGGCTCATTTTACCCCAGGCATGCTGGGAAATCAACCGGAGCATGTGGAAGTGGATTTCTACCTTATCCCGAAACTCTCTATGAACCTGACAGCTATGTCGACATGCACAAAACATGGGCTCTGGCAGAGTGAATCTGTAGAAGTGAAAGTTATCGATTAAATTTATATCATGGCGGAGGAACAAAAAGAGAAGAAAAAATTCATCCATAAGCTTACTGACAAGTACAGGATTGTTCTGTTAAACGACAGTACTTTCAAAGAAGTTGGATTTATGCGTCTCACTCGTTTAAATGTATTCACTGTGGGTGGAGTTATAATGCTGCTTTTCATTGCCATTATATGGTCCTTGATAGCATATACCCCTGTCAGGGAACTTATCCCGGGATATCCGGACGCTGAGATGCGAAACAATATCATACAAAATCAGATACGTCTGGATTCTCTGGAGATGGAAATTAAGTACCGGGATCAGTATTTTGATAATTTAAAAACCATTATTTCAGGAGAAAAACCCGCTGAATTCATTTTGGAAACTGCTGAATCTTCTCCTCCTGCCAATCTGGGTGTTCAGCGGTCGGCATCGGACTCAATGCTTCGTCATGATATCGAACTGGCTGAAAAACTCAGCATACCTATGGTTTATGCCGATTCTGAAGTCACCAGACTGGAACGCTTGCATTTTTTCTCTCCGGTGGGCGGGATGGTTACCAATTCTTTTAATCCGCTAAATAATCATTTTGGTACGGATATAGTAGCAGGTCCTAATGAAGTTGTAAAAGCTACGCTGGATGGAACCGTTACCATGGCAACCTGGACCCTGGAAACCGGTCATGTTCTTCAAATACAGCATGCCAACAATTTGATTTCTGTTTACAAGCATAATGCAGAACTCTTAAAAAAGGTAGGAATGAGAGTGAGGGCAGGCGATGCTATTGCCATTATAGGAAATTCAGGCGAGTTAACCACCGGACCTCATCTGCATTTTGAGATCTGGCAAAACGGAGTTCCCCTTGATCCGGAAGAATTTATCGTGTTTTAGTCTTTTGAGAGGCGAATGTGTTACATAATATTAATTTTCTCGGGTGAAAAAAGGAATTGCCATATTAGGTTCTACCGGCTCTATAGGGACCCAAACACTTGAAGTGATCGGAAAGCATCCTGATTTATTCAGCGTTGAGGTAATTACTGCCAATAACAATGCGGAATTACTGGTAAAGCAGGCATTGCAGTTTGTTCCGAATATAGTTGTAATCGGGAACCCGGATAAATATGACTTTGTCAGGGAAAACCTTGGCCATTTACCGGTAAAAGTTTTCGCCGGCAAGGAATCCATAGCAGAAGTGGTAAGCCTTGATAGCATTCATTTGGTGGTCACAGCCATGGTCGGATTTGCGGGTTTGTTACCAACCATCAATGCACTTAAAGCGGGAAAGCACATTGCCCTGGCCAATAAGGAAACCCTTGTGGTGGCAGGAAAAATGATCCGAAGGCTGGCAAATGAAAATAAGGCTTTCATTATTCCGATTGATTCGGAACACTCTGCCATATACCAATGCCTGGTTGGTGAGAACTTAAAGGAGGTGGAGAAAATTATTTTGACAGCTTCGGGAGGACCATTTCGTGATAAATCCCTGGAGTTTATGCGCACGGCCAGTGTAAAAGATGCATTGAATCATCCAAACTGGTGTATGGGGAATAAAATAACCATCGATTCCGCGAGTCTTATGAATAAAGGACTTGAAGCTATCGAAGCCCACTGGTTATTTGATTTGCCTGCAGATAAGATTGACGTCGTTATTCATCCTCAGTCCGTCGTGCATTCAATGGTTCAGTTTATCGATGGTTCAATAAAAGCCCAGATGGGAGAACCGGATATGAGGGTGCCAATCCAATATGCATTGGCATATCCCTCCAGAATAAAATCGGATTTTCCCCGTTTTGACTTTTCAGGAGACGTAAATTTGACTTTTGAGTCTCCCGATTTAAAAAAATTTCGTAATCTTGCACTTTCTTTTGAGGTTATGAAAAAAGGCGGAAATTGGCCATGTGTTATGAATGCAGCCAATGAAGTCGCCGTATCTGCATTTCTTAAGGAAAAAATTAGTTTTCTTGAAATGTCCGGAGTTATAGAACAGGTTATTGAAAGATCGGTATTTATAGATAATCCGGGGTATAGTGAAATATGTGATTCCGATAAAGAAGCACGAAAAATTGCAGAAGAGATAATAGTATAAATATGGAAATTTTAGTTAAGGCAGGACAGTTTTTGTTGAGTTTATCTTTGTTAATCATCCTGCATGAGATGGGACACTATCTTTTTGCCCGTCTGTTTAATACCAGAGTAGAAAAGTTTTATTTATTTTTTAATCCCTGGTTTTCTTTATTTAAAAAGAAAATCGGCGTCACAGAATACGGAGTAGGGTGGCTTCCCCTGGGGGGGTATGTGAAAATATCCGGAATGATTGATGAATCGATGGATAAAGAGCAGCTTAAGCAACCTCCCAAGCCTTATGAATTCAGATCAAAGAAATCTTACCAGCGATTATTAATCATGCTGGGGGGTGTTCTTGTGAATTTTATATTTGCTCTTGCCATTTATTCCATGACTTTATATGCCTGGGGAGAAAATTACCTACCCGTGGACAATATGAAGTATGGTATTATGGTCGATTCTGTAGGCATGGAAATGGGATTACGGAACGGGGATAAGATTGTTTCCATCGATGGTCAGGAAGTGGAGAATTACCGGGCCATTGTGCACGATATAGTGGTGAATGAAGCCAGGACCATACAGGTGGAAAGAAACGAACGATTGGTGAATATTGAATTACCAGAAAATACCATCGCCCAGTTGATAAAATCGGATACCAATATTCCGATATTGCCGCGTATGCCTTTTTATGTTGCCGGATTTAATCCTCAGGATTCTTCCGCATATGAAGCAGGGCTTAGGGAAGGAGACCGGATAATAGCCATCAATGATATTGAAACAAAGTATTTTGATGAATTTAAGTCTGCCATTCGGAATTATAAAGATCAAACCATTAATCTTAGCCTGATCAGAAATGAAACGGATACAATGACCATTCAGGCCTTTGTGTCGGAAAATGCCACCATAGGGGTTATGGCAGATCTGAATTTGAGCCGGTTTTTTGAACTGGAAACCCGGGAATATTCATTGTTAGCTTCCATTCCTGCCGGGGTTAATAAAGGATATGATATGATCAGCAGTTATGTGAAGCAACTTAAGCTTTTATTTAAGCCTGAAACCAAAGCATATGAAGAGATAGGAGGCTTTCTTAAGATCGGAAGTATTTTTCCCGGAACATGGGACTGGGAGGCATTCTGGAACCTTACTGCCTTTTTATCTATTATTCTGGCCATTATGAATATTTTACCTATACCTGCACTTGACGGAGGGCATGTCGCATTTCTCGTTTATGAAATGGTATCGGGAAGAAAGCCCGGCGAAAAGTTTTTGGAGTATGCTCAGATTGCCGGGATGATCATCCTCTTAACATTGTTGGTTTATGCCAATGGCAATGATATCATTAACCTTTTTAAATAAAAGAGTCATTCAATCAATCTGTTTAGTTTTTTTTCTACCTTTGCAATATAATTTATATCAAAACAAATGAATATGGAAGCGCTCGTGATATTAGGAATGTTCGGTCCCACGGAAATTATTATCATCGTTCTGATCGTGGTACTTCTTTTTGGTGGAAGAAAAATTCCTGAATTAATGAAAGGAATCGGCCAGGGAATGAAGGAATTCAAGAAAGCCACAAAAGATGACCAGACCAAAGAAAAAAATAATCCTGAGGCTGAGGTAGAGAAATGATCTTTTTAAGCATTGAATAAGAAAATTGTTGATCTTATTCCGGTAGCTGTCGGTTGACACAATAGCATAAAAACCCTCTGAAAATATTCCCTTCAGAGGGTTTTTTCTAGCCTTGGGAGAAATTAACGCACTTTCGGGAATCAGAAAATAATCATGAATTTAACTCTTTCGATGATCTGTAAATGGTAGCCTTATCCGAATAATCCCCAAATTTTTTGTCCAGGTATTGCTCCAAAAGGGTGTTTTCTTGACCCACAGACCAAAGAATATCAGGAACATTCTGTTCAACCTGCTTCATGGAGGCCACGCGTATCATCTCTAGAGGAATTTTCATCCCCAATCGAAACTCTTTCCTTATGAAAACATTATTATATTCGATGGTGCTGGGACTGTTCCAGTAAGTTAACAGCCAACCTACTACTTTGTCTTTGTATTTTAATGCAAGGCTGGTATAATAGGCCAGCTTATCTTCATGATAGAAAGGGGATAGGGATTCGGGAAAATAAGGCATGAATTCCTGTTCCTCCTGTATTTCTTTTTTATCATCGGGAGAAACCCACGACCAGGGAATAATTTCATATCCCCCGGGCAACACCACGTTTTCCCGCCAGGGAATATTGGTAACCCGGGCAATATCGGTGCGAAATACATGCATGAGTTTTTGTGGTTCAGACCATCCCTGCTTTTCCAGGATGTGTTTGGTTGCTTCAAAACTTTCCCAGCTTGACCAGAAATAAGATCTTACCTCTTCAAATCCTTTGTGCGATAAGATTTGTTCAGTCTTGTTAAGCAATTCCTGGCCAATGCCTTTATTTCTGTATTGCGGATCCAGGTAAAAGGAGAAAATCTCTGAATGACTCTGGCTGTCATCAAACTCGGCAATACAGAGGCCAATTAAATTGTTTTCTTTTCTGACCGAAACAGCAAGGATGGGATTTTTGATATCGATGGACTGAATTTGTTTTCTGATATTCGGAAAGGTATACTTTTCCAGATTTTCTGTAACAAATTCAACAGTCATGTTGAACGAAGCCTTATAAGAATATGCATTCATGGGTCTGAATTTTAATTGTATTGTCACTTTTTATTTTTCTAACCAACATTGAGATCAAATGACCGATCCTGTGATTTTATTATAAGCCCAAAAAATGGGTCCGTTTTGCTTCCATTTTTTTGGGGATACCCTTGGTTTGCCTGATCCTGACTCTTAGCAATCCTGCAAAAGTGTATGGCATACTAAGTATCCTGGCCTGCCGGCTTGCTAAAGATGCATTGCCCCAAAATTCTTCCACAAAAAACAGCAGGGCCTGGTTAGTAAAAGTCCAAAATATAAAAAATTGTTCAAAAAAAGACCGGCTGGTAATTTTTTCTGCACGAAACCCTGCCAATTCTACTTCTGATAATAATTTTTTAGTTTTCCGGTTTTATTAAAGCAGATGTATGCAGGATTAAATAACAAAATGCTATAATTTTACACTGCCTGGTAGACTTTTTTATATGAATAAGCTAAAGCAAATACAACCTTACATCGGGACGTTATTATGGATGTTTATTCCATGGGTCTCATTTGCAGGAGAGGACGATCGGGCCGTGGTGCATCTGGATAAAAGCACAGACCAGATTGAATCTTTTCTCCTTTCTATTGACGGGGAATGGGAATATTACCCGGAAAGATTTTTAGTTCATGAGGATTTTTATGATGAAATTCCTGAAAGTGGCATAGTGGTGGAGGTTCCTTCTTACTGGACCGATTATCAACTTGACGGAAAAGCACCTAAAGCTAAAAGTTTCGCCACATACAGGAAGAAGATCTATCTTCCGGACAAGCATCCCGATGTTTTGGGCCTCCGGATTCCTGTTTTTGATGATTCTTACCGGCTTTATATAGATAACAGGCTCCTTTCCGAAAGCGGTCAGCTTGCTGTGAATGAAAGTGAATCATCGCCGGGGTATAAGCCCGTTACAGCCATTTTTGAGATAAAAGCGGATTCTTTTGATATTATCATCCATGTTTCCAACTTTCATCACCGGCGTGGGGGTTTTTGGCAGTCTATGGTGCTTGGTACAAAAGATAAAATATTGAAGCAAAGAGAATTGCATACTTTAATCAGTTATACTTCCCTTGGTGTTCTTCTGGCCTTTTCATTTTTTTTCCTTTTCTTCTATTTGTTTTATAAGCACAATAAACTTGCATTGTTTTTTTCCATTTTTCTTGTAGGGATATTATTGCGGCTTTTAAGTACCGATACCTACCCGATTTTATTATTCAATCCCGGTTGGCAGAATATTATACGTTTAGAGTATCTGGGTTCTTTTATGGCCTTGACTGGCGGACTCTGGTATTTTTACTGCTTATTTCCCTCGCAATTGGTAAAGAAAATAACCTGGGTTCTGACGGTTGTCAATTTTCTCATCTTCCCTCTTATTCTATTTACCCGTGTGGAAATATTCGCCTATACCATGTTCATCCTTCAACCTGTCAGTATCATTGCCATATTGTATTATTTTCCCCTCAGTCTTAGAGATGTTATAAGAGGTGATAAAGAAAAACTGTTATTTCTCATTGCAATTTTAGTTTTTGCCATAGCGCTGATCAATGATGTTCTGATCGCAAATTCCAAAATTGCCCTCACCCGGAATTATGTTATTCACTTTGCCGTTCAGTTTTTTGTTTTTATTCAGGCTCTGATCATTATTAGGCAATGGATTTTTGCATTTAAAGAGAAAGAGAGGCTCCATAATGAAATTAAATACATGAACAGGAATTTGGAACAAATGGTCAGGGAAAGAACCAATGAGCTGAATTTCAAAAACGAGAAAGTCAATAAGCAAAATAAGCAAATTGAAGAAAAAAATATGAAGCTGGAATCAACCATGGGATTTAATCAGAAATTATTTTCTATCATTGCCCATGATCTTAAAAGTCCGGTTTCAAGCCTCTTACAGGTTTCCGACTATTTATACAAGACAAGAAAGGATCCGGAGTTAAGAAGTATTTATCAGTCTATTTTTGCGCTTTCCAATTCCGCTTATACTTTAATCGATAATCTTCTTTACTGGGGAAGGAGTCAGGGAAGCGGAATACGGCTTAATAAAGCCCCGCTTCAGGTAGAGCCTTTTTTAAAGGAATTACTGGATTTTTTTAAAGAAACCCTTCAGCAGAAATCCATTGAGATGGAATTGATAATCAAAGAGAAGGTTACCTGCATGTTGGATAAACAGATCTTATTGATCATTTTCAGGAATCTCATTTCAAATGCAATTAAATTTACTCCCAGGGGAGGCCGGGTAGTTCTTATGGCAAAAACACGAAGGGAAGAAAACCAGGTAATTATTGAAATTCATGATTCTGGAAAGGGGATGCCGAAGTCTGTCATTGAGAATATGAAAAAAGGAATATTCCCCGATTCAACATACGGAACATCCAATGAAAAAGGTTCAGGCCTTGGTTTGCCTCTTTGTTTTGAGCTTACCGGGCTTCACGGAGGAAGCATTGAAATTGAAAGCAAGGAAGGCGCAGGGACCCTGGTAAAACTATATTTTCAATGCCAAAACCCGTCAAAAAATTGATATTAAGACATTTCACTTAATTTTTCAAGACTATACACATCTTTATGGGTAGGATTATCTTCGGGAGGCTTAAAGTGAGCTGACGAGAAGAATTTAACAACACCTGATTGTGAAAAGGTGCTATTTAACCTCAATTATATGGAATGGGATCTGGATCATTGAGCGAAGATCATTTCCGAGTTCTTGCATTGATTCATCATCAAAATCGAAGTGCCAGTAAATGATGACGTCGTTTCCTTCCAGGTAAAATTCATTAAGTTTGGCAAGGAAATTTGTAATGTATTTTTTTGATCCGCTATTAATGTATTCCAGATGAAAACGGATCTCGGTTTTACTGTACGGGTCCTCAATATAGGCCTGGACTTCCCTCAGCAAGGGCGAATAAAATTCAAAAGCATCTTCAGGAATGGATCTTCCCTTTATTTCAAATACACCGTCACCGGTAGATATATTTGGTGTTGTCTTTGTCCCTTCAATATGCATGTTAAATCCTTTTCTGGGGTATAAAGATAAGTAAAAAACATCATACAAATTGAAAAAGAAAAGAGAATATTATTTGGCAAATAAATTTGGTTTTTCAAAATCAAATAAACTGGGATAATCTTCATCGAATTTCTTTAGGATTTCCGTTAAGATGGTTTCCCGCATAAACTTCGCCTTGTTTGCAACCTTGTATTTGTTACAGTATGCCTCAATGGCTTTCATTTCCCGATTATTGAAAAGGATAGACTGATGATTTTTCCGTAATAAATCTTTCTGTTTTGTTTTTCGGATCTTCACCATAAGAAATTTTACGTTCAAAAATATGGATTATATAATGGAATCCCTTGCTAATTGCGCATTAAAGAATTAACAAGATATAAACATCCTTACCTAAGCATCATTCATCGTATTTAATGATTCGATAAATTCCCCGAGGGGTAATAATCTTTAAAAGTGCGGCAATGAAAAGACTTAGGAGCAAAGCAATGAAAAATCCGATGCCCCAGGGTTGAATAAATGCATGAGTACCCCAGGTAAAGGCAAATATCAAAACAAGATAGAGGAATAATCGAATCAGAAACTGAACATTGATTTTGATCCTGAAGATTCTTCTACTGCCAATAATCTGAGCTATTGCAAAGAAAGCCTGGGAGATTAAGCTTGCCATTGCGGCCCCTTTGGCTTTATAGAGTGGAATTAGGAGCAGGTTTAGGGAAAGATTTATCAATACGGTCAGTGCGGCCAGAATATTCAGGTGTTTCAGGCTTCTGTTTGCAGTAAGAAGAGTTCCGAATATATAGGAGGATGAAATAAAAACATATCCGCTGATCAATATTTTGAATACTTCTGATGAATATCGGGTTTCTTCATCATAAAGAAGATTTATGATCGGATAATGGTAAAACCATGCAATTGCCAGCAGTGTGACAGCAGGGACGAAGACAAGAGAATAGGAAAGTCTGACCATTTCTCCGATTTTTTCATCAAATCTGATCATTCGGGAAAAAATCGGAAGTAACATTCCAGCCAGAAGAACAGCGTACATATTTACGGCATCCAACACACGGAAGCTTTGAGCATATATGCCAGCCTGGAATTTCCCGTCTTCCAACATTCTTTCGAGCAATACAGAGTCAAATCGATTGAAAAATGACATCAGAAGGATAAGAATGGCAAAAGGATAGCTTTCTTTTAGG
>CAZQOV010000089.1:0-12872 GCA_964595055.1 uncultured Bacteroidaceae bacterium
TATATCAAGGTGATTCGTAGGTTCGTCAAGCAAAAGAATATCCGGTTTATCCAAAAGTACCATGGCCAGGGCAAGCCTTTTTTTCTGGCCTCCAGACAGTTCAAAGACCCTTTGGTTTAAATCCCTGATAGCAAAACGATCCAGCATTTCTTCTACTCTTCTTTCATAATCCCACGACCCGTTTATCTCCATTTTAGCAGTAATTTCAGCAAGCTTCGCTTCAGTTTCCGGGGTATTTTTCTCGGAATGCCGTTTTAGTACTTTTTCATATTCACTTTTAATGGAAAGAATATGAGTACTATGGGTTTTGATTATTTCCCTGATGCTTTTGTTTTCATTAAATTCGGGCTCCTGACTTAAATAGGAAAGACGGGTATTTTCACTTATGATTACCTGACCCTCATCAGGCACATCGACTTTTGCCAGGATATTCAGCAGGCTGGTTTTTCCGGTTCCGTTGGCTGCTATCAAGGCTGCCTTATCCCCTTTGCTAATGGCAACATTAAGTGAGGAGAAAAGAATTCTTTCCCCAAAATTTTTTTCAATATTTTCGGCAGAGAGGTAAATCATGGTTTGGCCTTTTAGGTCTAGAACCTATAATGAGATCTTTCTCATTCTTATATTCTTCGGGGTGATTTCAAGGTATTCATCATCTTTAATATATTCCATAGCTTCTTCAAGAGAGAACTCTACTTTTGGAGCTATTTTTGCTGCTTCGTCAGATCCTGCAGCACGAATGTTGGTAAGCTTTTTTGCCTTGGTTATGTTCACTTCAAGATCTCCTTCCCGATTATGTTCTCCGATTACCTGTCCCCGGTATACTTTTTCCCCAGGATCAATGAAAAACTTTCCCCTGTCCTGCAATCTGTCCAGCGAAAAAGCCAGAGCCTGCCCGGTTTCTGATGACACCAGGGATCCGTTTTGTCTATCCTTTATATTTTCCTTTGTTTTGGCATATTCAGTGAACCGATGGTTCATAATTGCCTCACCTGAAGTGAGGGTTAACAAAATATTTCTGAGCCCGATCAGTCCCCTGGAAGGGATATAAAATTCCAGATGAATGAGATCTCCTTTAGGTTCCATGATCAACATTTCTCCTTTCCTGCGGGTAACTTGTTCAATAACTTTTCCTGAATGTTCTTCAGGAACTTCCACTATGAGGGTTTCATAAGGCTCACATTTAACTCCCTCAATATCTTTCATTATTACCCTGGGTTTCCCTACCTGCAGTTCATATCCTTCTCTTCTCATGGTCTCAAGAAGTACAGATAGATGAAGAACTCCTCTTCCATGAACGTTGAACCGGTCTTCTGAATGGGTTTCTTCTACGCGCAGAGCAAGGTTTTTTTCCGTTTCCTTCAATAATCTGTCTCTTAAGTGTCTTGAAGTAACATATTTTCCTTCCTGACCAAAGAAAGGCGAATTGTTAATCAGAAACAACATGCTCATTGTGGGTTCGTCAATCGAGATCCTGGGTAAAGCTTCAGGAGATTCAAGATCGGCCAGGGTATCTCCTATCTCAAAATCTTCGAGCCCGACAATTGCACAAATGTCTCCACTTCTTACATGATTTACCTTTTCTCTTGCTAAACCTTCAAATATATGCAGTTCTTTGATCTTTACTTTCGATTTTTGCCCGGCTTTTCTGCACAGGGTATATTCCCTGCTTTCATACAGATCCCCCCTGAACACTCTTCCAATGGCAATTCTCCCTATAAAACTGGAGTAATCGAGGGATGCGATTTGCATTTGAGGGCTGCCGTCATGATAAGGTGCTTCCGGGATTTCCTCGATAATTGCTTCTAACAATGGGATAATATTTTTACCTGGCTTCCTCCAGTCGGTACTCATCCAACCCTGCTTGGCCGATCCGAAAACCGTATGAAAATTCAATTGTTCCTCCGAAGCGTCCAGGTTGTACATTAATTCAAACACATCCTGTTGCGCATCATCGGGTCGGCAATTTTCTTTATCTACTTTATTGATCACTACTATGGGCTTAAGACCCAATTCAATGGCTTTACCGAGCACGAACCGGGTTTGAGGCATGGGGCCTTCGAAAGCATCTACCAGTAAAAGAACCCCATCGGCCATCTTCAACACTCTTTCTACTTCACCGCCAAAATCAGCATGGCCGGGAGTATCAATCAGGTTGATCTTAACATCCTTGTATCTTACGGAAACATTCTTTGAAAGAATGGTTATTCCTCTTTCCCGCTCAAGATCATTACTATCGAGTATAAGCTCCGGATTTTCCTTCCGGGTATCCATGGCTTTACACTCATAGATTATTTTATCGACCAGGGTTGTTTTTCCATGGTCAACATGTGCTATTATTGCGACGTTTCTAATTTCTTTCATTCATATTTATTTGAGGGCGCAAAAATAGTTAAAAAAGACTGAATAATATCCTACCGGAGGTCTAAAGATATAACCCAACCTTAAAAGATTATCTCATTCTGATAATAATACCATGATATATCGGCATAGTTATATTTCTTTTTATCATTCAGTCTTCCCCATGGAAAAAATTTTTTATTCATATATGCTTCGATATCTTTTCCCGATGCAAGAAAATCATAATTATATGCTGTGCTTAAAAACCTCAGGTGGTATTTTAGCCTTTCATTTTCTAAATAACCGTAGTTCTTTTCCATATATGACTGAAAAGCGAAGATGTAATGAATTTGTGAATCCAATGATTTTAAACGATCTATTCTTTCGGCTCTTATTTTTACCGGATCAGTTGCATTGTATTCAAAGAAATCCCTGAATTTTTTTAAATAATCATTTTTCTTTACCTGTTCTTCAATTTTTTCAGCAAATGAGGGTTTAATTTGAAAGGGTCCGATGGAAAAATCGGCCATACCTGTGTTTACATAGACAACTTCCAGTGTATTTTTTTCTAAAATATCCCGGATAAGGTTATATCTTATTAACTCGGGAAAAACAATCGCCCGTGTCCTGGAAGGATCCTGTTGATAAACAACAGATAAAGAATCGATAAAATCTTCCTTTTCCTTCAGCATATGAACTGCCTCAACATAATCCTCAGCAAAAATTGCTTTAAAATCCTCGCAATATCCGTTCAGCAGACTTGTAAAAAACAGAAAAAATATCATTTGACAGACTTTTTGTCTTTTAACATTGAGAAGTATCTTTTTGTTTCTCTTTTAACATGAGGTGAAAGAAGTACAGCCCCGATCATGGTTGGAAAAGCCATTAAAGCATAAGCACTGTCAAAGATACTGATAACCACGCTGAGAGAAGAAACTGTTCCAAGGCTGATACTTAAAACGTAGAGGTATTTGTAAATACTACTGTAACGGATTCCGAATACAAATGAAAAACACTTGGTTCCATAGTATGGAAAAGCAAATAAGGTGGTAAGCGAGAAAATTGCGGCACAGACTATCAGGATATAATTACCTATAACAGGAATTCCCAGTGAAAAAGCGTTTGCTGTAAGGCCTATACCTTCATCATATCCGTGAATATTGGCTCCGGTTATAATAATGGCAAGAGCGGTCATGGTACAAACAATAATTGTATCTATAAAAGGACCGAGCATGGCAACCAGACCTTCCCTTACGGGCTCAGCGGTTTTGGCGGCTCCATGTGCCATGGGGGCTGTTCCTATTCCCGCTTCATTGGAAAAAGCCGCCCTTCTGAACCCCATAACAATCATTGAACCCAGGGAACCGCCCAGTACTGCATCCGCACGAAAAGCATCATGGAATATCATTTTAAATCCCGGAATTACCTGTCCTATATTTGTTATAATGATGTACAGGACAGAAATGATATAAAGTATAACCATAAATGGTACCAGGCTGCCGGCTACTTTCCCTATACGTTTTATTCCCCCAAAAAGAACCAGGGAAACTATCAGCGTAATTAACAACCCAATGATCAGTTTCATGATGGTGGTATCATTTAAACCTGCCGGAACGAGGATTATATCAATTATTGCCTGGCTCAATTGGTTTGCCTGGAATATTGGGGAAACACCAACCATTCCTGCAATGGAGAAAAAAATTGCAAGTGGTTTCCATTTTTTCCCCAAACCCTCGGTGATATAGTACATTGGCCCTCCCTGTAAATCTCCTTCACTGTCTTTCCCACGGAACATAACCGCAAGCGTACAGGTAAAATACTTGGTAAGAATTCCAAGAAAAGCACTGATCCACATCCAGAAAATGGTGCCCGGTCCTCCCATTGCCAATGCCACGGCTACCCCGCTGATGTTTCCCATCCCTACAGTTCCTGCCAGTGCAGTGGAAAGCGCCTGATAATGGTTTATTTGTCCGGGCTCATCAGGATTGTCATATTTCCCGGTTAACACTTTCATTGTATGGGACAGATAGCGTAAGGGTTTCAATCTTGAATAAATAAAGAAATAACTACCCCCCAGAAAAAGTAAGAGCAAAAGCGGAGTTCCCCAAATGAAGTTACTGAAACGAATGAGCGCCTCTCCAACCGGACCATGTTCCATAGAAGATAATTTCGGGTAAAACTAGGCAAAAAAAAGGAAATTGCCATTCCATGACGGATCCTCAGTTCGGATTTCCAGGTACTTCCGGATAAGGTTCAGAAGCAGTTTAACGCTGCATTTTCTTTATTTTCTCACTATGATCTTCCCTCAATTTTTTCAGTTTTGGCTCAATTACCACACTGCAATAAGCTTGATCCGGATTTTTTTCAAAATAATTCTGATGATAATCTTCTGCTGCATAAAAGTTTTTAAGTTCTTCTACAGAGGTAACAATGGATTCTTTAAAATATCCGGAGGTATTTAGCTGGTCAATTTTTATTTCTGCCAGACGCTTCTGTTCATCGTTGTGATAAAAGATGACAGAGCGATATTGGGTTCCTACATCCGCACCCTGGCGGTTAAGGGTTGTGGGATCATGGGTTTTAAAAAAAATATCCAGCAATTCTGAGTAAGAAATAATTTCGGGATAATAGCTAATTTGCACTACTTCGGCATGACCGGTACGACCAGTAGTAACTTCCCGGTAAGAGGGGTTAATGACATCTCCTCCTGAATATCCCGAGACCACTTCATTTACTCCTTTTACTTCTTCGAATATGGCTTCTGTACACCAGAAACAACCTCCGCCGAATGTTGCATGTTCTTCCTTCATACCGCTTTCATTTAAGTTTAACTGGGCATTCCCTGTAATTGTAATCATTAATAATCCTAATATTGTTGTTATCCTTATCATATTAGTTAAACAGTTTTTTCAATGAATTGTTGGGTTTTATAAGAGGAAAGTTCAGTCTGCATAAGATGAACCTACTCCGGGAAAGCAAAAAAATGTTCGTCAAATATTTTCCAAAAGAAAAAGCGGATCGGTTTAAACCGCTCCAACCATTCTTGCAAAACTCTGTATAACATTTATTTAAAACATGTTTTGTATTAGCTCCTGGCCGCTTGACCGGTTTTTTAATACTTCATAAATTTGATAATATGAAGAAAACTCATGAAGCAAAATATTATAAAAAGCTCAACGGAAAAGTTCATTGCTTTCTTTGTCCTCATAATTGTAAAATTTCGGAAGGTGAGTATGGGATATGCAGGGTAAGAAAAAACGAAGGCGGTAGGTTAATCGCAAAAGTATATGGGAAATTGATAGCCAGACATACCGATCCGATTGAGAAAAAGCCGCTTTACCATTTTTTTCCGGGAAAAAATATTCTTTCCGTAGGAACCGTAGGTTGTAATTTAAAGTGTTTCTTTTGTCAAAATTGTGATATTTCGCAGGCTGGAGCGGAACAGTATGACCATATACCCGATACCTCACCCGATGAACTTATCAGACTTGCTTCCATAGATGAAGGTAATATCGGAATTGCCTATACCTATAACGAACCTTCCATCAATTTTGAATATATTGCAGATTCAGCAAATAAGGCGAGAAAGAAGAATCTGAGAAATGTTATGGTCTCGAATGGCTTTATTTCCATGAATGCTCTTAAAGAATTGATTCCGCTCATCGATGCGTTCAATATCGACCTGAAAGCTTTTTCAAATGAATTTTACCGCAAATACACAAAATCTGAGATTAAAAATGTGAAAGAAAGTCTGATTGAGGTAGGACAGTCTCCCAGCCACCTGGAAATAACCTTTCTGATAATTCCGGGCTTAAATGATAATGAAGAGGAATTCAAAGAAATGCTAAGATGGATTGATTCCAATTTCGGAGAAAACCAGGTTTTGCATTTATCCCGTTATTTTCCAGGTTACCGATCCGATATTCCCCCGACTCCTGTTTCTACCCTCAAATTTTTCAGAGAGATGGCTTTGGAAAAACTGAATTACGTTTTCCTGGGAAACGTTGCCGAACCTGAGTCGCAGAATAGCTATTGTCCCGATTGCGGAAAACTGCTTATAAAAAGAGGATACAGAGTGAGTGTTGAACTTGACAGTCATGGGAAATGCCCTGACTGCAAAAGAAAAATACTAAATTATTATTAAATGAATACTGAAGGTAAAATACGAAAAGCCTGGGTTGCCGGCAAATTCTACCCGGCAAAGGAAAATGACCTCAATGACCTTATGGGTTCAATTCTCCGTAAAGAATTAAAGCACATAAATTTTGATCCCACAGATAAAAAAATCATCGGAGCCATTCTTCCCCATGCCGGTCACATTTATTCGGGATATCAGACGGTGCATTTCTTTGAGGCACTTAAAAAGAGTCAACAAAAAATCGAAAGTTTCATCATCTTGCATCCATTTCACAGGGGTGGCTTTCATGATTATGCTACCGATGAAAATGATTTCTGGAATTCTCCCTTTGGGGATATCCGTCTGGATAAAGCATTCATTGACAGAATGGATATCTATTCCTCGTCTGATATGCATAAATGGGAACATTCAGCTGAGGTCATTATTCCTTTTATCCAATATTTCAACTTTGGAGAAAAAAAGATTATTCCCATTGGGATCAGTTGGCAGCATCCCGAAAGCGCAAAGGAAATTGCGCAGAAAATCTATTCTGCAAATACAACAAACAACCAGGAATTATGCATTCTCGCCTCTTCCGATTTTTCTCATTTTGTAAATCCTGAAGAAGGAAAACGAAAGGATCAGAAAGCGCTTGATAAAATCATGGAATTCGATCCAGAGGGATTATATCAGGTAATAACCGACAATAACCTCAGCATTTGTGGTTATGGTCCGATAATGACACTCTTGTACTACTGTCGTTTTTTGAATGAAAAGGTTAAAGTAGAAATTCTGGCTAGAGGTCACTCTGGTGAAATTTCCACATCACAGGAGGTTGTAGATTACATATCCATGATATTTTATATTTAAGCTAGAAGTCATGAACAATCCGGATACGTTTCCATTAGCTTCAAATCGTGAGCAAAGATTAATGCTAAAAATTGCGAGGGATACACTTTTTCATTATTTGAATACCCGGAAAATCTTAGATTATGACCCGGAAATTCTCCCCGATTCTATGATGCAAAAATACGGAGCATTTGTGACTCTGTTTAAAGGACTGGCTTTAAGAGGATGTATAGGGGTAATGGAATCGAAAGAACCCTTGTATAGGACTATTCAGAACCAGGTAGTAGCTTCAGCTATTAGCGATCCGCGTTTTCCGGTTGTTAAGTTCTATGAACTGTCGCAGATCTTTATCGAAATATCCATTCTGGGTGAATTAAAAAAGATTTACTCTATGGATGAAATCCAGTTAGGTAAACATGGAATATATATCAAATCTGATCACCACAGTGGCACATTACTGCCTCAGGTAGCTGTTTCCACGGGTTGGACAACGGAAGAATTTCTGGGTCACTGTTCGAGAGATAAAGCCGGCCTGGGATGGGATGGCTGGAAAAAAGCGGATATTTTCATTTATACGGCAACCGTCTTTTCAGAAAAAAAATGTCCGGACTGATCATGAATACTCTTCAAGAAGGACAGATACCATATTTCTGAATTCATCATTCAAGTCAACTGCCGGGAAAGCCTTCCCTGCCTTTTTATACCAGTATTCTGCATTATCATGATCTCCTACTTTTCTGTGCAAATAGGCATGAACCCAGGCGGTGTCTTTCCCGGGTAAATGTTGTACCATTTTATGCGCAGTATCCCAATAATTCTTTCTTTCCCACCATAACGCTTTTAAGGCCACAGGAAAATCTTCCGGTGGTGCTCCCATATCAAGCGTATGATTGAACGATGTATAATCCATATTAGTTTTTTTTTAAAGATACCGATTTTCTGGGTGATTAGAAAATATCTCCCGATTGTGCTTTTGTTTTTTTTAACATTTTTCAGTTTTTTTCTCAAAATATTTGGAACTACGAAAGTCTTCGTATATATTTGCCTACGAATATTTTCGTAATAGATGATAATATGAATAAAGCTCAACAACAACCCACGGATTCAGAACTGCAAATCCTCAAGATATTATGGAAATTCGGGCCTTCCACGGTAAGGCATGTAAATGAGGAATTAAATAAATCGAGAGAAGTGGGATACACAACTACCTTGAAAATCATGCAAATAATGCATGAAAAGAAGTTTTTATCAAGAGATGAAAAAGGAAAATCACATATTTATTCAGCATTGATTGAGGAAAATGCGATTCAAAATCGTCTTATTGATAAGATCCTGAACACTGCATTTGGAGGATCTGCTTCAAGGCTAATTATGCAAACACTTGGAAACCATAAAACTTCCACGAAAGAAATAGAAGAAATACGAAAATTACTTGATGAATTGGATAATACGAAATAATTGATTATGACAGACATCATAATATATTCCACAGGAATGGCTCTGTTGCATTCTCTATGGCAAATTCTCATTATTTATAGTTTATTGAGAATGCTGCTCAAGCTTTTCCAGAATGCTACATCATCCATTCGATACAGCATATCTCTGGGAGCCATGGCAACAGTCTTTTTAATGGGAATGATCACCTTTGGAGTTTATTTTTCCGGTGAAAAAGAAAAGCTTGAATCTCTCACCGGAATTATTGAAGATATCAGGCAAAGAGGGTACAGTTTCAAAGAGATTTCAATAACGGCCCATACCGAAGCTTCAGAAGGATGGGCCTGGAATTATTTACCTTATATTGTACTTATTTATTTTAGCGGGCTTATCTTTATGTCGTTACGGTTGATTTTTTCAATTCTCTATTTAAAGAAGTATAAAACCCGGGGCATAAAAAGACCGGAAATACAACTGGAAAACTGTTTTACAGGATTGATAAAACGTTTTCACATAAACAAAAATATCCGGCTGCTCGAATCCTTTTTGGTCAAAACACCTATGGTCATTGGCTATTTCAAACCCTTGGTTGTAGTACCGGTTGGAATCTTCACACAATTACCGTTTAATCAAATCGAAGCTATTCTGGCTCATGAACTAGCCCATATAAAACGCAATGATTTTCTCATAAATATAATACAATCTGTTGTTGAGCTTTTATTCTTTTATCATCCTGTTATCTACCTAATTTCTAAACACATACGGGAAGAAAGGGAAAACTGTTGTGATGACATTGCCTTATCACAGTGTTCAGATTCCTCCCAGTATTTAAAAGCCCTGGCCCTGGTAGAGGGCATCATGCCTACAAGCCCTCGCCATGCAGTGGCTTTTGTAAAACAAAAACCCAATTTATTTAACAGAATGAAAAGAATTTTAAATCCAAAGACCATGAAAACAAAATTATCTGACCGAATCATTGCCGGAATTATAATCCTAGCCGGTTTTTCTGTGCTGATGTTAACCGGAGCAGCTGCGCTTCATAATATTTCCGGCGAACAGAATCCATTAATGGAAAATACCCCTAATTCAAATTTTTCTTCAAGCCTCTCACTATCAGCTTCCACTAACGACACTATCATTAGTTATGATAATAATAGGATTATCACGTACAGAAAGAATGAAAAAGGAGAAAAGGAAAAAATTGAAATGGAATTTGAAAATGGCAAACCTTCTGAACTTATCATAGATGGTAAGACGATCCCGGAAAAGGATTACAAGCATTATAAAAATCTTGTACTTGAGATCCGGCAGGATGTTAGCAGAGCTTCCAAAGAAGTAGAAAAGACAGAAAAGGAACGGGAAAGAATTGATGAAGAAAAGATTGAAAGGGAAATTGAAGCGGCTTTGAGAGAGCTAGAAACTATAGACAAAGAAAAAATTGAAAAAGAACTACAGCGAACCAGAGCAGAGATTGAAGAAATTGATGCGGAAGAGATTCGCAGGGAAGTTGAATTTGCTTTGAAGGAAGCTGAGATTGCCCTGGAAGAAGCTCAATTGGAAATTAACATGGATAGCATTAGCAGAGAATTGCAAAAAGCTATGGAGTCAATTGATTGGGAAGAGATTCGACAGTCGGTTCATGAGGCTATGGAAGAAGCCGGAATGAATCAGCAGGATATGGAAAAAATCAGAAAAAAGGTGGATAAAGCGATGAAAGGAGTTAATTGGGATGAAATTAATGAGTCAATTTATCTGGGCATGGAGGCGGCAAAAACAGGAATTGAAGTAATTCCATGGGATATTATCAATCATAGTATAGACATGTCGTTAGATATTACCGAGGATGTACTTCAGGGCATTGCAGTTGGGATGGAAAGATCTTCTGATGAACTGAACCGAATTGAACAAAGAGATGTAAAGGCGGAGTTTCATAATGCCCACAAGCAGGCAAAGGAAGAAAAAGAGAACCTTGATGAACTCGAGAAAAATTTGGAAAAAGCTCTTGAAGAGCTGGAAACGAAATAAACGTTCATGTGTTCCGGTAAATCCCGGATTACATTCAATAAACCGGCTCAAACGTCCATTCTGAGCCGGTTTTTTTAATCTACAATTATATCATTCAACCAGCTCATCCCAGCTCTTACATTTGGGAATCCCAGGGCATTTGTCAGAATCATTACCGTATGACGGATTTCCTCCGGAGTGGCTCCTTCATCCCGTGCTTTTTTAGTGTGTGAATTTGCAGCTTCTTCAGAGCGGATAGCAATGGAGGCTGCAAGTTGAATGAGATGAGCAGTTTTCATATCAAGTGGACCCGCATTTTTTGCCGTTTTACCCAAATGCCCGACCGCTTCCATAAAATCCGGATGAAATATCTTAACGGTTTGGTAATGTTTGGCTATCTTTTTTGTCATTTTGAATGGATTTTTTTATACAGTTCTGAAATCCCTGTAATATATCAAATTATTAAAGTTCAGGTTTTCGTAAACATTATGATCAATCCCCTTGTTAAGATCTAAAATCAAACTATGGCATCCTATACTAATCACCTTTCTGGAGAAACAAGTCCTTATCTGAAACAGCATGCAAATAACCCTGTAAACTGGTATCCGTGGAGCCTTGAAGCCCTTAAGAAAGCCAAAGATGAAAATAAACTCATCTTTATCAGCATTGGATATTCGGCTTGTCACTGGTGCCATGTCATGGAAAAAGAATCTTTTATCAATAAGGAAATTTCCGGAATCTTAAATGAATTTTATGTAAGCATAAAAATTGACCGAGAAGAAAGACCTGATCTGGATCAGATCTACATGTCTGCTGTTCAGTTAATGTCGGGCAGCGGAGGCTGGCCCCTCAGCTGCTTTACCACACCTGATGGGAAGCCTTTTTATGGTGGAACCTACTACAATCCTGAACAATTTAAAGAGATTCTTATACAATTGAATAATCTCTGGCAAAAAGACACCAGTAAAATTACCGAGCATGCAGAAGGTTTATGTGAAGGGATCAGGAATTCGGAGCTGGTAAAAGAGAAAAACCTGAATGAAGGGCTGGCGGATCCGGATGCTTTATTCCGTCAGCTTGCCGGAGAGTTCGACACAGAATATGGTGGACTTAACAGGGTACCAAAGTTTCCGATGCCTTCTGTTTATCAATTCCTGTTTCACTATCATCATTTTAGTGGAAACAAAGTGGCCCTGGCTCAGGCCTTAAAGACAACAGATGCCATTCTTAAGGGAGGGATTTATGATCAAATTGGAGGAGGGATTGCCAGATATTCAACAGATAAATACTGGCATGTTCCTCATTTTGAAAAAATGTTATACGATAATGCTCAGTTTATCAGTGTTCTTTCTATTGCATACATGCACACCAAAGCCTATGTGTATCTTGAGAAAATTGAAGAAAGCTTTGAATTTCTTGAACGTGAGTTATATAATGGTAAAGGAGGCTACTATTCCTCCCTGGATGCGGACAGTGATGGTGAAGAAGGAAAGTTTTATGTTTGGACCAGAGATGAAATGGCTTCTGTTTGTGGGGATGATAAAGAAATTGCTTTTGAATACTTTGGAATCACCGATGAAGGAAACTGGGAGAATACCAGAAACATTCCGTTTGTAAACAAAAGCATTGAGGAACTCTCCCAAAAATATAAGCTAAACGAAGAAATACTCAAAACTAAAATCAATCGTTTAAAAAAAGATCTTTTGCATAGACGTAATGGAAGAACCCGTCCGGGTCTGGATGACAAGACCCTTACCTCATGGAACGCTATGGTGGCAAAAGCTTTTGCTGATGCCTGGCATGCCACTGGAAAAGAAGAATACAAAGAGAAAGCTATACGAACTGGCAGTTATATTCTCTCGGATTTGATGGATGAAAGTTCCCGGCTTTTCAGGTCTTCGGAAAGAAAAATTAATGGATTTTTAGACGACTATGCCTTTAGTTGTGAAGCTTTTATATCCCTTTACCAGATCAGTTTTGATGAAACATGGCTCCACCACCTGAGATCAGTGATCATCGTAACCATGAATAATTTCTATGACAAAGAAACCGGCATGTTCTATTATTCTCCTACAGGAGAAGAAAACCCTGTTACACGGCAACATGGATATACGGATAACGTGATTCCCGC
>CAZQOV010000090.1:0-12462 GCA_964595055.1 uncultured Bacteroidaceae bacterium
CATCTGTGCCTCAGACAAAACGGGAGTTGCAATGAAAACGGTTTCATAATGATTCGACATAATAATGTAATTTTAATTGTTAATTTTAAAAGGTTCGCAAAAATAGGATAATATTTTAATAATTACAAATTTATGAAGAGAATCAGACCAGTGTTTTTTGGTTTTTGCCTGGTTTTCAAAACGAATGCCCGAAATGAATACCGTAAAGCCGGATTTTAGTCAGCCTGTAAGTAGAATACGTTTTCCAATTAGAACGCAAAGATCCGAAATTCTTCAGAAAATCACCTGCAGGGAAGGAAAATTTGTATCTCCTTTAAATCTTCTCAACGGGAAAAAACTAAGTATTTCTTTGAAAAGAAGTGTTTTTGATAAGTAGCACACTGCAAAATGCCTTAATTTGTGCAAAATACTTCCTCATTGTGATTATCAAAACCGTTTACTTTTTACCTTTTGCCGTTTACCTGGAACCCGGCCAATAATAGTTAGATACCTGGATATTCGGCTCCGTCGCTGGGGAACTGCCTTCTTCTTTCCACCTTAAACCCGGATTTCCTTTCTGAGTTTCCCATTTTAATATTATCTTTAGTCGATTTTTAAGGAATGTTATGAGCGATTTTATAGTATCTGCGAGAAAATACCGGCCGGAGACCTTTAAATCTGTTGTTGGTCAGCAAAGTATAACCGGCACCCTGAAAAATGCCATTAAAAATAATCATCTTGGTCATGCGTATTTATTCTGTGGACCCAGGGGAGTTGGGAAGACTACCTGTGCAAGAATATTTGCCAAGACCATCAATTGTGTAAATCCAACATCAGAAACGGAACCTTGCAATGAATGCGAATCATGCATGGCTTTTAATAAATCCCGTTCTTATAATATTCATGAACTGGATGCTGCTTCAAACAATTCCGTGGATGGTATACGCACCCTGACTGAACAGGTAAGGATCCCCCCGCAAGTTGGCAAGTTTAGTGTTTATATTATTGATGAGGTACACATGTTATCTCAGTCGGCTTTTAATGCTTTTCTGAAAACCCTTGAGGAACCTCCTTCGCATGCTGTGTTTATTCTTGCTACTACCGAGAAACATAAGATCATACCTACAATCCTTTCGCGGTGTCAGATATTTGATTTTAACCGGATTAAGGTTGAAGATGCGGTTCATTATCTTGAATTTATATCCCAAAAGGAAAAGATTGAATATGAAGAAGAAGCCTTGCATGTGATTGCACAAAAAGCTGATGGAGCCATGAGGGATGCTCTTTCTATATTTGATCAGATTGTGAGTTTTAGCGGAAAAAAGATCATTTACCAGGATGTCATAGACAATCTCAATATTCTTGATTATGAATATTATTTCCGCATAACCGATGATTTCCTTGAAGGTAATGTATCTGAGGCCCTTTTAATTTTCGATGAAGTAATTGATGCAGGATTTGACGGACATAATTTTATCACCGGACTTGCCTCACATCTCCGGGATCTCCTTGTTTCTTCTGATCCTGCCACCATTAAACTTCTTGAGGTGAGTGATTCCTTAAAGAAGCGATACCTTGAGCAAAGTAAAAAATGTGAGACAGAATTTTTATTCCGGGCGCTGGAAATATGCAATCATGCCGACCTGCAGTACAAGTTAAGCCGCAACCAGCGATTGCTTATTGAATTGGCACTTGTTAAGCTGGCAAGAATTGCAGATGAAAAAAAAAAGCCTGATCGTGAAATAACAAACTCCCCTGAAGACAAAACAAATAAAGAGTTAGATAACCCTGAAAAAAAACTGGAGAAGCCTTACTCCCGGATTCCTGAAGTGAATCAGGAAACAAAAAAGAAGGACTCAGAAAATGAACCTGCATCTTCAACTTCAAAGTCACACAAAAGAAATGTAGTCTCAGGATCCGGAATATCCATTAAGGATGCTTTAAACGGGAATGTGAAAGCTAAGGATTTGGATCATAAGGGTGGAAAAAAAAATGATGTTGATCCCACACTTACAGAAGAAGAAAAAGCTGAGGACAGAGATTTCGATAAAAATATGCTTATGAAGGCATGGGAAGATTATGCAGTACGATTTAAACAAAATAAACCTCGCTTATATACCACATTATCGACAAGGAAACCAGAGTTAAATCCGGGATACCGCATAGAAATAAGTTTTCATAATTCCGATCAAAAAGAAGATTTTACGAATAACGTGAAACATTTTCTTCTGAACTACCTAAAACGTGAATTAAAAAATAGCAAAATTACCATAGAGACCTCATTGGAAGAGATTGAGACGAATACGCGTAAATTATATACCCCGGAGGATAAATTCAAATTTCTGCATAAAAAAAATCCTTTGCTTGGAAAGCTTAAACAGGATTTTAATCTTGATTTTGATTAAAAAAATGAACCAAAATAGCGCAGGCTTGTAAATATAGATTAACCCTTAATAAAATATTTTATGAACCCTCAAAAAATCACAATTGAAAATGGCAAATTAACCGTACCCAACAATCCTGTTATTCCATTTATTGAAGGGGATGGCACCGGCCCTGATATTTGGGCTGCTTCAGTAAGGGTATTTGATGCAGCGGTTGAAAAAGCGTATTCAGGAAAACGAAAAATTGCCTGGAAAGAAGTTTTGGCCGGAGAAAAGGCCTTTCAAAACACCGGTAAATGGTTGCCTGAAGAAACGCTCGATACCATCAAGGAATATCTTGTTGCGATCAAAGGTCCCTTAACTACTCCGGTCGGTGGTGGGATCCGTTCTCTCAACGTAGCCCTTCGTCAGATTCTGGATCTTTATGTTTGTCTACGGCCTGTGAAATACTATCAGGGGGTTCCTTCACCGGTAAAGAATCCTACAACTACTGATATGGTTATTTTTAGGGAGAATTCGGAAGATATTTATGCAGGTATCGAATGGTTGCATGGTACCCATGAGGCTACAAAGATAAAAAAGTTTTTGCTGGAGGAAATGGGTGTTCAAACCATTCGTTTCCCGGATACTGTGTCAATCGGGGTTAAGCCTATTTCCAAAGAAGGTACAGAGCGATTGGTAAGAGCTGCAATTCAATATGCTTTTCATAATAAGAAACCATCGGTAACTCTTGTACATAAAGGGAATATAATGAAATTCACGGAAGGTCAGTTTAAAAAATGGGGTTACGAATTGGCCGAAAGAGAATTTTCCAATTATGTATTTACCTGGAACCAGTATGATAAGATTCTGGAAAAAGAAGGTAAAGATGCAGCCAATAGCGCACAGGATCAAGCGGTAAAAGAGGGGAAGATCATTATTAAAGATGTAATTGCAGACGCTTTCTTGCAACAAATACTAACCCGGCCTGCAGAATATTCTGTGATTGCAACGATGAATCTGAATGGCGACTATATTAGTGACGCTCTTGCTGCTATTGTGGGGGGTATTGGAATCGCACCTGGAGCCAATATAAATTATGAATCCGGTCATGCCGTTTTTGAAGCGACACACGGAACTGCTCCAAAATATGCCGGTCTTGATAAGGTGAATCCCGGGTCTGTTATTCTTTCAGGAGTGCTTATGTTGCAATATCTGGGTTGGGATGAAGCTGCCGAAAATGTGCTTGATGGCTTGCAAAAAGCTATACTGGCAAAAAAAGTTACCTACGATTTTGCCCGGCTGATGGATGATGCGCAAGAATTGAAGACTTCTGAATTCGGAACAGCTATCATTGAAAATATGTAAATTTAAACTGTTTAATCTTAAAACTTTATTATTATGTTAAGCAAAGAAATGGCTCATATTCTTAATGAGCAAATAGAGAAAGAGGGTTATTCCTCAAGTATTTATCTTGCCATGGCAACCTGGGCTGAGGCGAATGGATACAATGGGATTGCGGAATGGTTATATGCCCAATCGGAAGAAGAAAGAGTTCATATGTTAAAGGTAATTGAATACCTGGGAGAAAGGGATGAACACGCTATCATTCCGGAATTCAAAAAACCGCCGGTTGATTATAAGAACATCCAGGAGCTCTTTGAGGAAGTGCTAAAGCATGAGCAATACATAACCGGAAGTATTAATAATATTGTTGCTAAAGCGATAGAAGAAAAAGACTATACCACACATTCATGGATTCAGTGGTTTGTCAATGAACAGATTGAAGAAGAAGCTTCGGTAAGGGGAATTTTAGATAAACTGAAATTGGTTGGCGATAAAAACATGTATATGTTCGATCGCGACATCATGTCGATGAGGGGAGAAGAGGAAGAAACATAATGGCCACATTTTACCCGCTGAAAAAAAACGGTCCTGAAGGTTTCAAAAAAAAACAGGACCTTTTTTATGTTCTTATTTGGAAATTAACTTCTTATAATAAAATTCGTCCTCAATCCTCAATCGGATTAAAAAAACACCTTTTTTATTAAAAACAAGGGTTTCGGAAATGCTGCCTGTCCCTGGGATATTTTTTTTCAAACCACAACCTTCGAGGTTTTAAGACCTTCGAGGTCTTAAAACCTCGAAGGTCTTAGAAAGTACAAAATCTCATTGCATTGTGATTGCAGTGTTAAAAAAAAGCTATCCCTGAGCATGATTTCTTGTTTTGACAAGCTTCGGGATAGCCTCAGTATTTTGTAGATTTTTACCGAATTATTAAATTTCTGTTAAAGCTCTCTTCATCTGTTTTAAGCTTAAGAAAATAAATACCGGATTCCAATTTATTGAGGTATAATGTATGATTTACGCCGGGGACATTAACATACTCATCCATGAAGACGAGCTTTCCTGTGTTATTATATACTTCGACGACCACATTTTGAAGATCGCTACCTTCAAGAGAAATATCGAATATACCATTTCCGGGGTTAGGATAAACATTTAGCATATTCATTTTTTGAACATCCTGCTCATATTGTTCTGCACTAAGGGGAGCGTCCCAGAACGTAAGTGAAAATAATCCTTCGACTCCACCGGCACTTCCATCAACCTGCAGATAATACTGTTCTCCGGGAATTACTGTAACATTTTCCAGTGCGGCAGCATATTTCAGTTCTTCTCCATAATAATCATCAAAAGCTGCAATTAATTCTCTGGCATCTTCACTGAAGATACTGTCACAGTCATCAATTTTCCAGATCGCCAGCTGATTATCCATTCCCGGTGCATCGAAACTGACGATTCCTGTTTCAGGTCCGGTAAATTTAAACCAGACGGAGTTTTGGAGTCCGCCTTCCACGCACCAGTGCATAGCTTCGTCACATTCACCTTCAGGCGGTGCCGGTTCTCCGTCTTCAACGGTGGCATTTTTGTTGGTATAAACCCCGTACCATCCTCCCGGCACCAGTTCTATAGCATCGCAAATGTCGTCATTATCCGGACTTTCAACCACATTTATGGTTATACGGGTTGATCCGGAACAGGACCCCATGGTACCTTCCACTGTATAGGTTGTAGTGTCGGTGGGAGAGGCATTCACCGTAGCTCCGGCAATAGTGTCTAAACCCATTGATGGACTCCAAAGGTATTCATCAGCACCAAAAGCATTAAGAGGAAGTGATTTGCCGTTAACCAGTTTCTTTTCAGAATATGGCAGGAAGATCTCCAGTTCTTCAACCACTTCTATGTAACTACTCTTGGTGAGGGTCTTTGAGCCTGCAGGACCGGTGATGGTAAGACTGATATCCTTCAGGCCGCTGCTTGAATAAGAGACATTATGTGGCCCTTCTGTATCAGCGGTTGCAGGATCGGCTCCCTCTCCGAAATCCCAGGCAAAACTTGTTATCTCTCCATTAGAGGTATGACTGAATTCAACCGGAACATTCACACAAGTGTAGATCTTACTTGCTTTAAAAAAGGGATTGAGTTCAGTGTTTCGGTTAGCATATACACGGATGGAAAGATCGGCTTCGTAATTTTCGATATTTTCTCCCATTGCCTGCCATTCTTTCCCTTCCTCACTGATCCAGAAATATCCCGAATCTTTGAGTTCGGGCAGGGCATAAGCTTCTCCCTGAAACGTTATGGATGCTTCCGCAGGTATGGGATAAGAATAACCGGGTGTAAAGTATTTAACCTTGACATAAAAATCTCCTTCTATAAGCGTGGGGATATCAAATGTATAATATCCAGGAAATTTACAGAAATTATTTTCTGAAACGGCCAGAAGATTGCTTAGGGAATCACCGTCAAAATCATCCCATATTTCTATATCTATTACAGAACCGGATGTATTCACAAAGGTACCGACTTTATCAACAAAATTCTGAGCCGGAGCTTCATATTTGGCAAGGCCAAAGGAAACCTCATTACGAAATCCGTAAGAGGTAGTCATTCCCAACTTGTCAAACATATAGAGAGTATCTACTTCTGATTTATTAATGCGATCGGGGAAAAGGGATACCGATGAGAGAAAACGTGTGTCTTCATACGAAACATAAAAATAACCATTATCGCCCCATTCCTCTCCCCAGCTATTTTTAACGATCCAGGCTCCGGTAGAAGGGCCGGGACTGGCTGTTCCTCCTGTTACGGAAATATTATCATCCCAGCCCACGATAAGAACTCCATGATTAACCGGATTGGTTCCTCCATAATAAAAAGTGTAATTTCCTTGATTCATGGACCAAAGACTACCCTCTAAAAAAGGGTGCTGATCAACATGGATCGAGGAGGTAACGGCACCGAATTCATATATGGCTTTCTTGACGATATTAACATCCTTGGGTAACCATAAAACCGTTGGAACATATTCGGGAATGTCTACCGCTGTGGTGGGACATGTTGCAAAGGAATTTTTTGAGTATGGGTCGGAATCCTCAGTTGCCGGACCGTCTAGTCGGGTAAGGTATGCTGCTGCAATCATATCATTCCCTCCATCATTAATGCCATATTCAAAACCATGACAGGTTCCCATATTTTCTTCCGATAAATCCAGATTGAATCTGGAATATCCACCCAACTGAAGCCAACGGGATTCAATGGCGCCAATACTGGAAAAGGTCCAACAGGAACCCAGGGGATTTTGATCTTTTACAGAGGTAATATAATTAAGATCCCTTAGATCATAAGAAACAGGAAGGTCCTGGGTGCTTTTCTTTCTGTCTTCAGCATGGGCAAAGTCATTGAAATGAAATTTCACTGGACTTGGAAAATATCCGGTGGACAGGGGTTTTGCTTCCCCGGATTTTTTTTTGCTTTGTTCGGCATATTGGATAAACTGTGGATTTAATGGTGCCTTTTCGGCTTTTTTCTGTGCTACCAGGGAGGAACACACTAAAAGCAATCCGATACTCACGTAAAAAGATTTCATTTGTGAAAATTTTAGCTACTTTGATTTTTCAATAATATCTATTTGCCTAAAACGGGCTAACCTGAATCGGTATATAATCACCAGCCGGCAAATGAACAGTACCGATTATAAACCGGTTTGCTAAACAAAGTTAATGGAAAAAACCAGAAAAAATATTTTTGGTACAGTGGTTTTTCATTTTAACACAGATTTAACCTTGGCCTGAAAACGCTGTTTTCTTTTTGGTTTATTCCTGTCTTTAGCGAAATTCGCCATTTCTCAAGCATGGGTATTTTCAGTTTTTTTTTAGAGCTTTCCCCGGATATAATTCTTAACAGATGGATCAACAAACCTCCAATGATGATCAATAAGAGGTTTGAGATTGGCTAACATATAAAATGCCTGCAGAATAATTGCATAACTTTAATTCGTTTATCATTCGATTGTTTACTTAAAAAGACTAATTTTGCTGAACATAAGAAAACAACAGAATTATTTATATGAGCATTTTAGATAAAGTCCTTGGAAAGTTTCTTGGCAGCAAGGCAGAACGTGATCTCAAGGAAATACAACCTTATGTGGATCAAATTAAGCTCGTTTATCCAGAGATTGAAAGTTTGTCCAATGATGAATTGCGAGACCGATCTGAAACCATTCGGGAAAAAGTCAAATCATACGTTAGTGAGCAAGAAGAAGAAGTGATTAAACTCAGGGAGAAAGCAGAATCTCCCGATATGGATATCAGTAAAAAAGAAGAAATCTATGCCCAGGTAGATAAGCTGGAAAAAGAAATTGATGAAAAATACGAGGAGGTATTGAATGAAGTGCTACCTGAAGTATTTTCCATTGTGAAAGAAACGGCAAAAAGGTTTACGCAGAATGAAATAATTGAAGTTACCGCCAGGGATTATGATAAAAATCTCGCTGCCGATGCAGAGCATATCGACATAAGAGGAGATAAAGCCTATTGGAAGAATACCTGGATTGCCGGTGGCAATGAAGTTACCTGGGATATGATCCATTATGATGTGCAGCTTATCGGTGGGGTAGTTCTGCATCAGGGAAAAATAGCCGAGATGGCAACCGGTGAAGGAAAAACGCTGGTAGCCACCTTACCCGTTTTTCTAAATGCACTCACCGGAAAGGGTGTTCATGTGGTAACTGTGAACGATTATCTGGCCAGAAGAGATGCGGAATGGATGGGACCTATTTTTCAGTTCCATGGTCTTACGGTTGACTGTATTGATAAGCATAAGCCCAATTCGGAGGAAAGAAGAAAGGCTTATAAGTGTGATGTTACTTATGGAACCAACAATGAGTTCGGATTTGATTACCTTCGTGATAATATGGCTGTTAGTCCCGAACATCTGGTGCAAAGAAGACATAATTATGCCATTGTGGATGAGGTAGATTCAGTTTTGATTGATGATGCCCGGACTCCTCTGATTATTTCGGGTCCAACACCTAAAGGAGACAGGCAGGAATTCCTGGAACTTAAACCTCGTGTTGAGAGAATCGTTGACGCCCAGAGAAAACTGGTAACGAAAATTCTTGCCGAGGCCAAAAAACAGCTTTCAGCAGGCAATACGGAAAAAGCTGGCTTTTATCTGTTGCAGGCACATAAAGGATTACCCAAAAACAAAGCACTCATCAAGTTGCTTTCCGAAGAAGGAAATAAATCCCTTCTGCTTAAAACGGAAAACTTTTATATGCAGGAAAATTCCAAAAGAATGCCGGAAGTAACCGATGAATTGTTTTTTGTTATAGAAGAAAAACAAAATGCGATTGAACTTACGGATAATGGCATTGATCTTATATCTACGACAGATGATCCCGACTTCTTCATACTCCCCGATATTGGATCGGAGATTGCTGAGATAGAGCGATCAGAAATGAAAGAACAGGAAAAACTGTTGAAAAAGGACAAATTATTGCAGGATTATGCGGTGAAGTCGGAAAGAGTTCATACGGTTAACCAGTTATTAAAAGCTTATTCTCTCTTTGAGAAAGATGTTGAGTATGTTGTTATTGATAATAAGGTGAAGATCGTAGATGAGCAGACAGGAAGGATTATGGAGGGACGTCGGTATTCTGACGGTCTGCATCAGGCCATTGAAGCAAAGGAAAATGTAAAAGTAGAAGCTGCTACTCAAACTTTTGCTACCATCACTCTTCAGAATTATTTCAGGATGTACCATAAGCTGGCCGGGATGACAGGCACAGCAGAGACCGAGGCAGGAGAATTCTGGGACATTTATAAGCTGGATGTTGTTGTGATACCCACGAACCGGCCAATTGTAAGGGATGACCGGCAAGACCTGGTTTTTAAAACAAAAAGGGAAAAATACAATCAGGTAATTGAAGAAATTGTTGATCTTGTTAAGCAAGGCAGACCGGTACTTGTAGGGACCACGTCAGTTGAAATATCTGAAATTCTCAGCAGAATGTTGAAAATTCGGAAAATCTCACATAATGTTCTGAATGCAAAACTGCATCAAAGAGAAGCAGATATTGTGGCGGAAGCGGGAAGAAAAGGTACCGTGACTATTGCTACAAACATGGCGGGTAGAGGAACGGATATAAAGCTTACTCCCGAGGTAAAAGAAGCCGGCGGACTGGCCATTATCGGAACTGCGAGGCATGAATCACGAAGAGTGGATCGTCAGTTGAGGGGTCGTGCAGGACGACAGGGCGATCCCGGATCCTCACAATTCTATGTTTCGCTTGAAGATGATCTTATGCGCTTGTTTGGTTCTGGAAGAATTTCCGGTCTTATGGACAGAATGGGACTTAAAGAAGGAGAGGTGATTCAGCATTCAATGATCAGTAAATCCATCGAAAGAGCTCAGAAAAAGGTGGAAGAAAACAATTTTGGCATAAGGAAAAGGTTGCTTGAGTATGATGATGTTATGAACTCACAGCGTGAAGTGATTTATAAACGTCGACGACATGCCCTTTATGGCGAGAGGTTAAGCGTAGATATTGCCAATATGATGTATGACGTGGTTGAAAGTATAGTTAATCAGTACCTGCCTGAAGGGAATTATGAGGACTTCAAGTTTGAACTAATCAGAACGCTTTCCATTGAAAGTCCTGTCGGGGAATCCGAATTCCTGAAAGCCAATAATGAAGAACTTATCGACAAATTATATTCTTTGATATTAGACACCTACAAAAGAAAAGAGGAAGCTATTGCTAAGCAGGCACTCCCCGTAATTAAAGATGTATTTGAAAAGCAATCTGCCGTTTATGAGAATATTGTTGTTCCAATTTCTGATGGACAAAAAGTTTACCGGGTGGTGACCAACCTGGAAAAGGCTTATAAAACCGATGCACAGGAACTGGTCCGCTCCTATGAGAAAACGATAAGCCTGGCTACCATTGATGACAACTGGAAGGAACATCTCAGGGAACTTGATGATCTTAAGCAATCTGTTCAGAATGCAACTTACGAACAAAAAGATCCTTTATTGATCTATAAATTTGAGTCTTTTGAGTTATTCCGGCAAATGATTGATAAAGTTAATAAGGAAGTTGTAGCTACCTTAATGAAAGGGCATATTCCGATTTCAGACCCTGGTGCAGTCCAAAAGGCAAAAGAGCCCAAGCGACTCGATCTGAGTAAATTTGAGGCAAATAAGCATGAAACACCTCAATACAATGATCCCTCAGGCAGTCCCGGAAAGCAAAAAGCCTCCCCTGTGAGGGTAGAGAAAAAAGTTGGAAGAAATGAACCATGTCCGTGCGGAAGTGGCAAAAAATATAAAAATTGCCATGGAAAACCCGGTTAAATCTATGATGAATGCACAATGAGGCTGTCTTATTATCAGTAAATTTCCTTCCCGGACAGTCTTATTGTTTTACTTCATGCTTTCATTCAATACCTTAATCTTATCATCCAATGCTTTACTAACCTTTACAAGGGGTAATCTGACATTATCCCTGAGAAGTCCTCTATGTTTCATAAACGCCTTTACTCCTGCTGGATTTCCTTCTGCAAACATAGCATCGATAATGGGAAGAAGCGGAAAATGATGTTTTCTGGCCTCCTGAGGTTTATTATCAAGCGCCAGATTTACCATTTGCGAAAATTCAGAAGGATAGGCATTCGCAATTACCGAAATAACTCCCGATCCGCCCAGAGCAATCATAACAGGAGTGATGGCATCGTCACCGGAAATTACATGAAAAGATGAAGGCTTATCGGATAATATTTCCATTATTTGTTTGAGATCTCCCGAGGCTTCTTTGATCCCTATTATTTTGTCCGGATAATTGTGCGCAAGTCTTAAGCAGGTTTCAGAAGAAATATTCGAAGAAGTCCGGCCAGGAACATTGTACAAAATCACGGGGACCGGACTTGTTTCAGCTACGCGGGAAAAATGTTGATAAATGCCTTCCTGTGTAGGCTTATTATACCAGGGAGCTACAGAAAGTAAAGCATCAATGCCTTCAAAATCGGCTGTTTTTATGCCGCTTATAAGTTCCTGGGTATTATTTCCCCCAAATCCTGCGATAATAGGAAGTTTTCCGGAATTAACCTTTTTGACCTTATCAATAATTTTTAATTTTTCTTCAGAAGAAAGGGCCGGGGTTTCAGCAGTTGTTCCCAGAACAACCAGGTAATTCACACCTCCCTTGCTAACATGTTGAACGATTTCTCCAAGAGAAGAATAATCAACCCCTCCATTATCACTGAATGGTGTTACAAGGGCAACGCCTGTTCCTTTAAATTTACTGTTATCCATAATCATTTTCTTTTATTCAGGGTTGCTTTTTCGGATTATTCAAAATTGACAGGTAGTTATTAATATGTTCGATGAAATAATCTACCCGAGGATTTTTTGTTATATCGATCATCAAATCATAATCATTATCTTCATCGGTATATCTGCCTACCTTAAAATTGGCTGAGGATAATTTTGAAATATAACACATGGTAAAGTAGTGAGTCAGACTTAAGTCAAAAAGAATGTTGAATTCCCTGGCTATAAAATCCAGTGCCTCGGGTGATTTGGGTTTCAGAAACCAGTCAATATCCTGGATGGTCACGATATTGCAATCATCCCATAAGACCATCTCATCTGGAACTTCTTTCGACTCTATATAGCCTAATAATTGTGTTTTGATACCGTTGGATTTTAAAAATCTGGAAAATTCTTTAATGTATGAAAAGGATCCTGTATCGCTTGCATCGAATAAAATTCC
>CAZQOV010000091.1:0-12313 GCA_964595055.1 uncultured Bacteroidaceae bacterium
AGGAAGCTAAAAGAAAGGGAAACCCTGAAAAAGCTTGTCAAAGATTTCGGTCTCGATACTAAAAATCCGGTTGAAGAAGACTGGTCAGCATTCGAAGTGGATTATGATATGTGGAAGGTAGCTGAGGTTCCGGGCTTATGGGAAGAAAGTGGATTGCCAAACGTGGATGGAACCGTATGGTACCGGAAAGAATTTGATCTTCCCGTTGAAATTGCCGAAAAAGGAATTAGCCTTCATCTGGGAAAGATTGATGATACCGATGAAACCTGGGTGAACGGGGTAAAAGTGGGTGGAATTTATAACCGGCATGATGTTGAACGGGTATATGAAGTATTGGGTGAAATAGTAAAGCCCGGAAAAAATGTTGTTGCTGTGAGAGTGGAGGATTATGGCGGAGGGGGAGGTTTTTGGAGTGGCCCTGATGTTATTTCGATCACTTCTGATGATTACAGGCAGAGCCTGGCAGGTGAATGGAAGTATAAACTGACCGCAGAAAAGTTTAACCATAATCCCGGAGGTTCAAGGAAACCCAATGAAGTGCCTTCCTCACTTTTTAATGGTATGATTCATCCCTTGCTTAATCTTGCGGTCAAGGGTTCCATATGGTATCAGGGAGAGGCCAATGCAAGCAGAGGTTATCAGTACAGAGAATTAATGCCCTTATTGATTAAATGCTGGAGAGAAGAATGGGATCAACCCGATATGCCATTTTTATTGGTTCAACTGGCCAATTTTAAAGCAGCAAATGGAAAACCGGCTGAATCTGAATGGGCAGAATTAAGAGAGGCTCAGCTTATGACTTTTACCCGCGAAGATAATGTAGGCATGGCAGTGGCTATCGATATCGGAGAAGCAGATGATATTCATCCCCGAAATAAACAGGAAGTGGGTTACCGTCTGGGATTAAATGCTTTGAAAATAGCGTATAACAAAGATATAGTTTACCAGGGACCACTTTTCGAATCTGTTGAATTCAGGGAAAACCATGCTGTGTTAAGTTTTAAACATAAAGGAAGTGGGCTGATTGCCAGAGATAAGTATGGTTATCTGAAAGGATTTGCTGTAGCAGGTGAGGATAAAAAGTTCCACTGGGCGAAAACAAAAATTGAAGGTGGAAAGGTAATAGTATATTCCAAAGAGGTTGAAAATCCGCTGGCAGTTCGTTATGCCTGGGCAGATAACCCTGAAGATGCAAATCTTTACAACAAAGAAGGCTTACCGGCAAGTCCTTTCAGGACAGATAACTGGAAAGGCATAACTTATGGTGTGGAGTAAGTGTTTTTTATTAGGTTCTCCTGAAAAACTTGTTCTCGGCAATCTTGTAAATATCTATCATAATTTTGGCGGTTTGTAATTCCAAATATTAACTTGTGTGGATTAAAGACTGCCCGGAGGGTGTTCTCATGCAGAATATTTTTTACTAAAAAAATGAAAATTTTGCATTGAAGATGATTTTTTGGACCCTGTTGCGAAAAAAAAACTTTTTTTTATTAGCATTGTCCGATATATTGACGTGAATTCATTTTATTTATTATTTTTGCTGACACCCTTAAACCTAAAAATAATATTATGAGAAAGATGTTTACAGTAGTTTTTCTCCTGATGTGTGGAGGATTTGCATATGGTCAGGAGAGATTTGTGTTTCAGAATACCCTGGGCGATACGGCTCGGGTTAATCTTGATTACTCTGTGGCAGCAAGTCATTTTCTCGGAAATGAAATTGCCCGTAAGATGTATTTGATTCAAAAAACTTATACCTATGTGGAGAAAGGGACACCCATGGCCCCCGGTGATAAGATCATTGTAACAAAACCGTATATTTTTTATGCGATCAGGAAGGTGAATACGCATTTTAAAAAAGAACTCAGAAAAGACAGAATAACGGAAAAAGAAGCCCGGGAAAAACTGGGAAGAATCCTGGAGATTTCTTTTGCCATCTATGATCAGAATACGGAAGAATTCGAAAAATACCTTCGGGAAAACCGGAAACCTTATGAGATCCTTGCTGCTTTCGAAAATGTAGAGTTACAATAAGTGTTGCGGTTGTGTTTGTGCACAACTAAATTGAGTATTGATTCATTAAGGTTGACATCATCAGTATTTTTAAGAAACTGACAAGCGGGAAATCGGGACTAATTCCGTCATAATTTTTTATTGCGGTAAAACCTGATAAAATTTTTGCTTCAATGAGTTTTCGCAATTATATGATATCAGTGGTTGTTGAATGCAGCCGAGACATCCGTTGCTGAACCTTTAGCTCATGAATACCAATAAAGTATAACTTGGATGAATAAAAAGGCAGAGCGATTGTCATAATATGTTTTGGATGGAAGCAGATGGTAATAGCAAAGCCGCTTATCCTTCAAAATGCCGCCTTTGAAAGAATGATAATTATTTCGAAAACTCAAAGCTCTGGTTTATTTGTATCCTATCCATTAAAACCACCACTCCGGGTGTAACTCTCTTGCAGGTTAATATAATAGGCTTTGTATTTGATATAGTGGTTCCCTTTTTTGAACTCCCACATAACATTTTTTGCTTTATAAATTTTTCCAATACAAGCTTCAAAAATCAGGGTGTAATGAATTCCGGTTACCGCTTCTGCCTGGAGGATGCTGTTAAATTCAATACTCCTGTCAGCAAAATGACCAATTACGGGAAGATTATATTTTTTCTGCCTTCTCTTTTTATCGACCTGTTCAAGGTAAGCTTGCTTATCGGGTTTAGCGTGTGATGACATAATAGAATTGTTTGACGTGCAGAGGCTAAGTTAAGAACTTCTATAAAATATTCTGGTTTATTAACGAAAAAAAATACAAATTGTTACCCATGATCTGGATATTTTTGTTTAATTTTTAGACTGAAAATTTAAACATTCTTTTTTTCTTGTTGTTATGGTGATTAAAAAATAAAAACAAAACGCAACTTGTTTACCATTGATTCAGCCATAAGATCCGATGATGCTTCCTTCACGCAAAATAAAGTGATTTATGATGAAATAATCAGCACTTTTCAACAAAGATTAAAAAATATCTTAAAGGGAGGCACTGAGACAGCCCGGGAAAAGCATAAAGCGAGGGGGAAGTTATTGGTCCGTGAAAGGATTGATCTTCTTGTAGACCCTGGAACTCCCTTTTTAGAATTATCCACTTTTGCGGCTTACGATCAATATGATAATCAGTTCCCTGCAGCAGGGATAATCACCGGAATAGGTAAGATTCATGGCCGGTTGGCTGTTATTGTTGCCAATGATGCAACGGTTAAAGGGGGGACTTATGTAAAGGAGACCATTAAAAAACATATCAGGGCACAGGAGATTGCTTTACAAAACCGATTGCCCTGTGTTTATATGGTCGATTCTGGCGGCGTCTTTCTGCCGAAACAAGATGAGGTATTCCCTGACAGGTTTGATTTTGGCAGGATTTTTTACCATCAATCCAAGCTTTCTGCGGAAGGAATACCCCAAGTTGCCATTGTCATGGGTAGCTGTACCGCTGGTGGTGCCTACGTTCCTGCTATGAGCGATGAAACGATCATCGTCAAAAATCAGGGAACCATTTTTTTAGGCGGACCTCCTTTAGTCAAGGCTGCTACCGGGGAGGATGTAACTGCAGAAGAACTTGGAGGAGCTGATGTTCATACTTCCATATCCGGAGTGGCTGATCACTTTGCCGATAATGATATTCATGCCCTGCAAATTTGCAGAAATATTTTTGAAACACTACCCCGGTCAAAAAGACATGATACCGATTTCCGGAAGCCCGAAGCCCCGGCTTACGATCCTTCCGAACTATATGGCATACTACCATCATCGTCCAAAGATGCTCTTGACCCGAGGGAGGTGATAGCCAGAATAGTGGATGGAAGTCGTTTTCATGAATTTAAGGAGCGATTTGGAACAACAATTATAACAGGTTTTGCCCATATTATGGGAATGAAGGTTGGAATTATCGCCAATAATGGAATCCTCTTTTCAGAAAGTTCTTTAAAGGCCACTCATTTTATTGAACTATGTAATTTCCGTAAAATCCCGATATTGTTCCTTCATAATATTACCGGATTTATCGTAGGCAAAAATTTTGAACACAAGGGAATTGCAAAAGATGGCGCCAAACTTGTACACGCGGTTGCAACAGCAACAGTACCCAAGATCTCATTAATTATAGGAGGATCATATGGGGCAGGGAATTACGCTATGTCGGGCAGGGCCTATGATCCGAATTTCCTGTTTATGTGGCCAAATTCCCGGATTGCAGTAATGGGGGGTGAACAGGCGGCAAATGTGCTGGTGACGGTCAAATCTCAGCAAATGAATGGTGAAGAAGACGAGGAGGTTTTAAACCAAATGAGGCAGGATATCCTGAATAAATATGAAAAGGAAAGTTCTGCCTATTACAGTTCTTCAAGGTTATGGGATGACGGGATTATCGATCCTGTTGATACACGTGAAGTACTGGCTATGGCCTTATCTGTATGCCTGAATAAAGAAATTCCCGATCCGAAAACCGGTGTCTATCGAATGTAAAATGAATGAATTGAAAACCATAGAAATTTTTGTCAGAAAAGGCCTTGGCAAACTCATTCTAAACCGGCCGGAGAAACACAATGCCATCAATGCCTTAATGATTTCTCAGATCCGAAAAGGATTAGCTAATCTCATCGATGATGAGAAGGTAAAAGTGATCTTGATCTCGTCAAACGGCAAATCTTTTTCGAGCGGAGCCGATTTGAAATATATGGTAGAACAGTCGGATATGTCTCCCGGGGAAAATATACAGGATGCATTGAAGCTGGCAAAACTTTTTTATGAAATATTCACCTGCCCAAAACCGGTGATTACCGTTTCTCATGGCAATGTTGCCGGAGGAGCTAACGGAATCATCGCCGCCTCAGATTTTGCATTGACGGAGGAAAATTCCACTTTTCGCTTTAGTGAAGTTCATCTCGGCCTGGTACCAGCAACCATTTCTCCTTATATCGTAGATCGTATTGGTCGGGCAAGAGCAATGGAATTAATGCTTTCCGCCAGAAAATTCAGCGGCAGGGAAGCGGAACACTATCATCTCGTTAACAAAGCAGTGAAGAAGGAAGAAATGCAAAAGGAGCTGGATGAGGTTATCGACTCTTTTATGAAGTCTGCCCCGGAGGCTATTCGTAAAACCAAGGCCCTGATATTAAAGCTCGCAGATTTAAATGGATTTGAAAAATTAAGGGATGAAACCGCTCATATTATTGCACAAGCCCGGGCCTCAAAAGAAGGAAAAGAAGGGATCCGTTCATTTTTTGAAAAACGAAACCCCAGTTGGATAGATGAAAACCTTTAATAAAATTTTAATTGCCAATCGAGGAGAAATCGCCGTTCGTATTATCAGGACTTTGCAAAGGCTTGGAATTCGTACGATAGCAATTTTTTCAGAAAAAGATCGCAGATCATTGCATCATCGGCTGGCGGATGAAGCCTTTCTTCTGAGTGGAGATAACCTGAGTGATACTTATCTCAATATAGATAAGATAATTGAAATAGCCCGGGAATCCGGTGCCGAAGCCATACACCCGGGGTATGGATTTTTAAGTGAAAATGCACAATTTTCCGAAAAAACAGCGGAGGCAGGATTGAATTTTATCGGACCCACTGCGGATGTCATAAATCTCATGGGGAATAAACTTCAGGCACGTGCTGCTGCCAGAAAAGCAGGAGTTCCCCTGATAAAAGGTTTTGAAGGTAAGGTGGAGGAGATACTTGAAAATGCTTCCCTTATGGAATTTCCGGTAATCCTTAAAGCGGCAGCCGGGGGTGGGGGAAAGGCCATGCGCATTGTAAGGAATGAGGATGAATTTCTTGAAGCACTTGAAGTTACCCGGCGGGAATCAAAAAATTATTTTGGGGATGATACCCTGTATGTTGAGAAGTATTTTGATAAAGGTCGGCATATTGAGGTACAGGTTATGGCCGATCATTATGGAAACATTATTATAATCGGAGAACGTGAATGCAGTGTTCAGCGCCGATATCAAAAGGTAATTGAAGAGACCCCATCTCTTTTTATCTCCGAAGAAACCCGTCAGAAAATGTTTGATGTATCCCGGCAAATTGTCAGGGAAATAGGATATGTAAATGCCGGAACCATTGAATTCCTCGTTGATGAACAACAGAATTTTTATTTTTTGGAAATGAATACACGTATTCAGGTTGAACATCCGGTTACAGAGCAAACTTATGGCCTGGACATAGTAAAATATCAGGTTCAGGTCGCGGCCGGAAACAAGCTGCATTTAACACAGAGTGACTTAAGCCCGGCTGGTCATTCAATTCAGGCGCGTTTATACGCTGAGGATCCTTCAAAAAATTTCCTTCCTTCTCCTGGAAATATTTATGCTTATGACGAACCTTCATTTCCTTCTCTTCGAATTGATTCGGGAATTGATTCCCCAGCCAGGATCCTTCCGGATTTCGATCCGTTAATTTCAAAAGTTATCGTCACGGAACCAACAAGGGAAGAAGCTATTTTAAGTCTGCAAAAGGCTTTAAAGCAATATGAAATTTCCGGTCTGGCTACGAATCGTGAGTTCTTAATTTCTTTATTGAATGATAAGGATTTTGTGGATAATAACATTTCAACAACATGGCTGGAGAAGAAAAGAAAAAAAATTCTCACAGACCTTACCGACACCAAAAATCAGATATCTCTTGAAAGGATCTTTGCCGTCTGGTTGATAAAAGTATTGATGAATCAAAACAGAGAAAGCCGGGAACCTTGGAATTATATCGGGTATTGGAGAAATATGATCAGAAAATCCTTTTTATTTGAAGGAAAACAATTTGATATACTTGTCCTAGAACGCAAGAAAAACAAATTGCGCTTTGAATTAAATAATAAAGCTATTGAAGTCGAACTACAAAATATGAGTCAACAGAAAATAATCTTTCTTTTGGATGGAAAATGGAGTTGTGGTTCGGTTGTCAGTGGCAAGGAAACAGAAGATATCATTTTTCTGGATGGATTTGAGTTTCGATTGAAACCTTTAGATTATTTGCCGGATATTCCTTTTCTGAAAGAGAGTGTTTCGGCTGATTCCTCAGGACCAAGAATAATCCGATCTCCTTTGCATGGCAGGATCGTTAAATTGAATGCCATGTTAAACCAAAAGGTGAAAAAAGGAGAACTTTTGTTTACCCTGGATGCCATGAAAATTGAAAATAAAGTAATATCTCCCTATAAAGGATGTATAAAGGAAATTCGTATCAATGAAGGGCAACAGGTTAGCATTGATCAGGAAATCCTGGTTATAGATGATTGTATAGACGATAATTAAAACCAAAAAATAATGTATAATTCAATTTATGAAAAAGATGGTCATGAAAACTTAAGACGCAAGGTAAGGGAATTTGCAGAAGCTGAAATAAAGCCTGTAGCCAGAGAGCTGGACGATAAAGAAGAGTTTTCAATTGGACTGACAAAACGAATGGGTGAACTGGGTTTATTTGGAATAAACCTCCCTGAAAAATATAGTGGTAAAGCGATGGATACGCTTTCCTATATCATAGCGGTTGAAGAGATAGCCAGGATAGATGCCTCCCAGGCCGCAACCCTGGCTGCTCATAATTCACTTGGGATATATCCGATCTATCGATTTGGAACTGAAGAACAAAAGCAGAAATACCTGCCCCAATTAACCACTGGGGATAAGATCTGGTCTTTTGGACTCACAGAAAAAAATGCGGGTTCGGATGCGAGAGGTACTGAAACTACGGCAAAGCTTGAAAATGGGCAATGGGTAATCAATGGGACCAAGCAATACATTACCAGCGGGTCGGTACCTATTAATGCAGGCATCACGCTTCAGACCATTACAGCCGAAAAAAATGGAAAAAAGGAATTATCTGCCATTATTGTGGAAAGGGAAACCGAAGGCTTTGAATCGGAACGAATGATGGGAAAGCTGATGTGGAGAGCTGCCGATACAGCAAGACTCTGGTTTAAAAATGTAAGGGTTCCTGAAAAGAACCTGCTCGGAGAATTGGGAAAGGGAGCCAATATTATGTTTGAAACCCTCGACGGTGGAAGATTGTCGATAGCTGCAATGGGCCTCGGACTTGCTCAGGGAGCTTTTGAATATGCCGGCCAATATGCCAAAGACAGAGTTCAGTTTGGAAAATCCATAGGGAAAAACCAGGCCATTGCTTTCAAAATAGCTGATATGGACCTGAAAATCGAACTGGCACGCAACTTACTGTATAAGGCCTGTTGGCTTAAAGATTCGGGAAAATCCTTTTCCAGGGAGGCAGCCATGGCAAAGTTGTATACTTCGGAAATCGCTCGTGAAATCGCTGATGATGCGATTCAGGTATACGGTGGAGCGGGACTTTTTAAGGACAGCCCTGTAGAACGATATTTCCGTGACCAGCGCCTGCTTCAAATTGGGGAAGGGACATCTGAGATCCTTAGGTGGGTCATTTCAAGAAATCTGGGACTATAACCATATAAAAGCCTATGGAAAACAGGAAAAAAGACCACATCGAATTAGCTTTTGAATCACAAATCCTTAAAGATCTCATCGACAGGAGATTTTACTATGAACCTATGCTCAAACCCCACCCGACAGGTGATCTTGGTATATTCGAATTTGGTGAGAAGAAAATGAAAGTCCCTGTTTGGGTCTCAAGTATGACCGGTGGGACAAAAATGGCCGGGAAGATCAATGCTAACCTGGCAAGAGCCTGTAATGAATTCGGAATGGGAATGGGACTGGGCTCATGCCGGATCATTCTTGATGATGATACTTATTTTGATGATTTCAATGTGAGAAAGATCATCGGTGAGAACTATCCCCTTTATGCAAATCTGGGGATTGCTCAGGTCGAAGAATTAATCATAACCAGGGAATTATCCAAAATCGATCGCTTGCTTGGTCGTCTGGGTGCGGATGGACTAATTATTCATGTAAACCCCCTGCAGGAATGGTTCCAGCCGGAGGGAGACAGACTAAAAAGCTCTCCTCTTGATACCATCAAACGATTGATGGATGTGGCAGATTATCCTTTAATTGTCAAGGAAGTAGGGCAGGGAATGGGATATTACAGTCTGAAAGAATTATTGAAATTGCCCCTTCTCGCGGTAGAATTTGCTGCCTTTGGAGGAACAAATTTCGCCAAACTTGAGTTAATGAGATCGCCCAAAACCAAACAGGAACTCTTTGAACCTTTATCTAAGGTTGGGCACGATGCCTACCAGATGCTTGGGCTTGTTAATAAAATTTATCAGGAAGAAGAAGTAAATACAAAACAACTGGTGATTTCCGGAGGCGTAAAATCTTTCCTTGATGGCTATTATCTTATCTCAAAATCCTCCTTGCCGGCAATATACGGCATGGCATCGGGATTTCTGAAATATGCAAAAGAAAGTTATGATGAACTGAGAGAATTTACCCAATATCAAATTAAAGGATTGAAACTTGCGTATAACTACTTAAAAATAAATGAATAAAAAAGGGTTCATAAAAGGTTTTTCCAAACTGTCTCTGGAAGATAAGATCCGGATAGTTTCTTCCCGAACCTCTAATCCGGAAAATTTCATCTCGGAAATTAAGAAACTGAATCATCCGGATGTTGAGATCCAGGAAAAATTGAATAGTTTTAGTGAGAATACCATTGCAAATTTTCCTCTTCCTTTTGGTATAGCACCCAATTTCAGGATCAATAATAAAGATTACCTGGTCCCGATGGTTGTTGAAGAAAGCTCAGTTGTTGCGGCTGCCTCATCTGCTGCACGATTCTGGTACGAAAACGGTGGCTTTCAGGCGGAAGTTAAGGAAACTATCAAAACCGGCCAGATTCATTTTGCCTGGTACCAACATCCTGAAAAGTTATTTGAGGTTTTTGACGACCTGAAGAATTACCTTCTGGAGAATACCCGTCATCTCACCGCCCGGATGAAGGAAAGAGGCGGGGGAATTACCGGTATTGAACTTGTTGATCTGTCTGAAAAAGTGGAGAAAACTTTCCAGTTGAGGTTCTGTTTCAACACCGCTGACAGCATGGGGGCGAATTTCATCAATTCTGTACTGGAAGAATCAGCAGGTCTTTTGGAACAATTTTTCCAGAAAAAGAACCAGAAAACGGATTCCTCACTGGAAATTATCATGTCTATTTTATCGAATTACACCCCGGAATGTCTGGTGAAAATTGAACTTAAATCACCTGTAAATGTTTTCGATAATTTACACCCTGGATATTCAGGAGAAGATTTTGCCCGTCGATTTGTTAGGGCTGTTAAGATAGCCGATAATGATGTGTACAGAGCCGTTACGCATAACAAAGGAATTTATAATGGGATTGATGCTGTCGTCATCGCCACCGGGAATGATTACAGGGCAGTAGAAGCAGACGGTCATGCCTTTGCTGCAAGAAAGGGATATTATGGTTCACTTTCCTATGCGGAAGTAAGTGAAGGAGAGTTTGTTCATGGACTGGAAGTGCCTATTGCGCTGGGAACTGTAGGAGGGTTGACCCGCCTTCATCCTCTTGCAAACTGGTCATTTGATCTGCTGGGAGAACCCAGTGCCAGAGAATTAATGATGATAGCCGGGAGTGCAGGACTCGCCAATAATTTTGCTGCAGTCCGTTCACTTGTAACCTCGGGAATACAAAAAGGGCATATGAAAATGCACCTGGAAAATATTCTTTCTTTTTTAAAAGCAAATGAAGAGGAAAAAAAGAAAGTAAGAAAAGAATTCGAGAATAAAACAATTAGCCAGAATAGTGTGTCTAATTATTTAAAAATTATGCGATCATAATGTCAGATAATAGACCCGATTTGAGATTTAAGGCGAATGGAAAACTAATGTTAACGGGTGAATACCTGGTGCTTGACGGTGCCGAAGCACTTGCCTTACCATTAACAAAAGGGCATGAACTGCTAATCCGCAGATCAATGCGACGATCTGCGCTGGCTTGGAAAACTTTTGTTGAAGGAGAATATTGGTTCGACGCATACTTTAGTCTTCCTGAACTTGCCATTGCGAATACAAATGATTTTCCTACGGCCCAAAACCTCCGTAATATTTTTCTGGCTGCACAGGAGTTGAATCCCGATTTTTTACAGACAGGATCTCATTATGAAATCAGCAGTAAAATTAATTTTAACATCAACTGGGGTTTGGGAAGTAGTTCCGCTCTTCTTGTGACGATCGCTAAATGGGCAAAAATTGATCCTTTTGATTTGCATTTTAAAGTTTCAGGAGGTTCGGGCTACGATATTGCTGCAGCCATGTCGGAAAGCCCGATTTTGTATAAATTCAGGGACAAAAAGCCCACCTGCAAAACGATAGAATTTCATCCTTCATTCCGGGACAATATCTTCTTTGCTTACCTGGGTAAAAAACGAAAATCTGATGAGGCCCTCCGAGATTACAAGAAAAAAGGTTTGAGCCATTCTGGTGCAATAGAAGAGATTACTTCCATCAGCCATAAGATTATTCAATCCGAAACGATTATGGAATTTATCCAGCTTTTGAGAAACCATGATGGAGTTGTTTCAAAAATTCTTCAGATAAAACCAATCGCCCTTACCCGGTTTTCCGATTTTAAGGGGTATGTTAAATCTCTCGGAGCCTGGGGTGGGGATTTTGCCTTATTTATTACGGATTATCCACGGGAATATCTAATGACGTATTTCCGGAAAAAAGATATCAAAACCTGGTTTGCCTATGAGGAATTAATAAAATCTGTAAAACCCGGAGTTAATGTTTAAAACAGAATCACAATACTTATCAGCCCTAAAGGATGGGACTAAGGATTTTACAGAATGGAGCAGTCCGTCAAATATTGCACTGGTAAAATACTGGGGAAAGAAACAGGACCAAATGCCGGAGAATCCGAGTATTAGTTTCAGCCTTAGCGAATCAAGAACATTTACCCGGGTTACTTACGAAGTGAAAAAAGAAAAAGGACTTTCCTGGGAATTTCGGTTTGAAGATAAAATTTCACCCTCCTTTGAACCGAAGCTCCGAAAATTTTTTGAAGTTGTCACTCCTTATCTTCCTTTTTTGGATTATTTACGTCTGCAAATAAGCAGTTCCAACACGTTTCCCCATTCAACCGGAATTGCTAGTTCCGCCAGTGCAATGAGTGCATTGGCACTTTGCCTTGTTGAGATTGAAAACAGGATTATGGGTTCCACATTTCACCCCTCGGAATTTTACAAAAAGGCTTCATTCTTAGCGCGTTTGGGATCAGGAAGTGCCTCCCGTTCCGTTTATCCGGCTTTTAGTGTTTGGGGAGAAACGATCAATTTTCCTGACAGTTCGGACCTTT
>CAZQOV010000092.1:0-12290 GCA_964595055.1 uncultured Bacteroidaceae bacterium
ATGCCCCAGAAGGATTATACTATTGAATCTGAAATTTGGTCTGAAAGATCAACGAAATTTACCTGTACCCCATCTTCCTTCCCCAATCCCCAATAAAAAAACCCGCGGAAAAGAAAAACAATACTTTTTTCATTTTATTAGGCATCATTTTTTCACCTCCGCGGGCATCGAAATTTTAAAATTGAATGTTATGTGAATGAACCTGAAATTTCAGCAATCTGTAATTCTCGGTTTTCAGTCCATCTGCCAGGGTACTACAAAAGAATACTTTAATTCGATTTTTACCTTTTCATCCTTTTCTTTCGTGGGGCTGTTTTCCTTCAAGGTATCCGGATAATCGAAATTTCTGGAATGATAGAATTTCTTTCTCACAGAACCTGTTCTCCAATTTTGATTCGCATTAACATAACGTTTCATTTCACAAACAGTTTTTTTTGATATTTAGTTAATAGGGATAACAATTCTGTGCCAAAAATCAACTACAGGCAATTCTATTAACGTATAAAAATAAAAAAGGTTGGAAATGAAATCATTATGTTAAATAAAAATATAGAGTTCAGGGAGGATAAAAGCCTGAAGCAAAACAGGCTGAGGAATTTTTACACATCCATAAATAAAAAGTGTGACTTCCTTTCCGCGTTTCACCGCATTTCGCTTTCAGTCTTCTTCTAAATACCAAAAAAAGATATTAAAACCTTAATAAGGCATTGATTTCCGTATCCTTTAAAGGCATTTCATCTGCACTGCATTTATAAACCTGACCATCATTGCGAAGGGTATGAATGGTTGCCAGATTAAAAAGAGCAGCTGCATTGGCATGTTCTTCACCCTTTACTACCTCATGGGTCTCCTGCTTAAATATTCCGTATTCTTCCCTGCCGGGTTGAATAAATAAAGTATCAATCCTCCCGTCTATAGCTGCAGGTACTATATCATCAATACCCGATGCCGTTCTCCCTCTTGCTGATAAATCCAGAAATTGATCAATTTTTTGTTTTCGTTCTTTTTTGAAATGCTCTTCCAGTAACCCCCAGGCGAGCTCATGCAACAAGATGGGATCTTCTTGACCCGGATTTCGGTCGATGAACTGATCATATAAGTATTTGTAGGTATTTGCTTCTTTATACAGGGAAAAATATTCTTCAACACAGGCAAGAACAAGCGGATCTTTTTGATCATGGAGGATCTTCATCACTCCCTCATCTACCGAGCGAAAAAATTTGTCAATCTCATTTTTTTTATCATCTTTTCCACTACCCTGACCATGAAAGGAAGCTCCGGCATCCTTATGTTCTGGATTTCCTCCGTGGCCGGTCCTGAACTGGAGGGATTTTTCTTCATAATCGTATCCTACTGCATCTTCCAATCGTCCGGGAAGGATATCTTCAACATCGAGCTCGGTAATTGTGTGCCTGGAGCCTTCAAAGAGTCTGACATTTTTCAGATTTAAGGTAAGCAGATAAAACTTTCCGGTATCGCTGAACAGGGAAACAACAGGTTTGAGATAATAATGATCAGATAAATAAATAAATTCATCAAAATGAATAGGTAAAGTAAACGTTTCCATGTTACCGTCTTGAAGAAACAAGGCCAGCCCATCCGATTGATTTCTCCAGAAATGAACATCTTCCATGAGTGCAAGAAGTGGCTGGGTTAGCCTGTCAATTTCCCCCGAATTCAGCTTTTTTTCTTCAAGCTTTCCCCTTAATTCCTTGACCAGATTTTTAAGTCTTAATTCGCCTTTATGCGAATCAACCTCCTCTCCTGCCCGGAAAGTTGGAAGGTAAAGAGAGATGCAATTTAATCCATGGTAGTCGGCCAGGCGATTAAACTCTGCTTTACTCATATAATCATGTCTCTGGGTAAGTGAATCTTTTCCTTTTTTCATTATGAGCCTTTTTTAATTACAATTAACCCTTTAGATGAAAATTACATACCAAAAAAAATTAAAACATTCTTCACCTTACTTAAATTCCTTTCTGTTTGTAGTTTATATAATTGTTAATGAAAAACCACAAATGAAAGATGGCCCGATATTTTCAGGTTTTGGGGAATTTTTTCCCGGTTGGATAAATGGAATTGTTGATTATTAACACAAATTATGAGAATAATAATCTACAATGCTGACGGTGTGGTTATCGCCTGTAACTTTTGTCAAGATCCCTGGTAACCTATGAATCAAATGCATAATCCGTTTTTTAAAATGAGTTGCTTAGGCTCCGAAAACAGGAAAAGGATTCATGGTTTAATTCTTGTAAATAATTTTCTTCCGGAAATCTTATTTATTGCACATCCCATGGTGAAAAATCGAATGCTGGCTAAAACCTGAACGATTTTTAAACCGGGGTAGAAAATAGTTATTGAGACAAGGGTGAGTGGTTTCTGATGGTTTGGTCACTGGGAAATGGTGCTGAAATTTATCAACCCTGTCCCTGCTGAAATTCAAAATAATAAAGATACGAATTAATAACAATCGATAAACCAATGTTTCATTTAAAAACAGGAGAAAATCATTATGGCTATCAATTTTGACAAATTTGCACAGGAAGGCAATTTATTTTTGAAAGAACTATCACAACAACTGGGACATCCCGATGAACAAGCAAGGACCGGGATTATTCTGAGAGCAGTACTACATACTCTGCGTGAAAGAATTACGATTGGCGAATCTTTTAATCTACTCGCTCAATTGCCCATGTTTCTGAAAGCCATCTACGTGGATAACTGGAAATACAAAGAAAAACCAAAACGTATCAGTACGAAAGAAGAATTTTTTAAAGAAGTTGAAAAGCATCAGGATCAATATGGTGAGCAACAATTCAATTGGGAAAAATCAACAGAGGAAATTGCAGGTATAGTGGTCAGGGAATTAGGAAAATATGTTTCCAAAGGTGAGTTTGAAGATATTACCGCTCAATTGCCCAATGAACTGAAAGATATTTTCAGTTGAGCGTGTATCCCATTCCCGGTTAAACCCTGAGGAAAGCAGGCAAAACTCTAAGGCTATGGCATTTTTTCAAATCCGGTTATGAAGATAAATGCGCTGGCCTCTTTTTAGATCTTCTTCCTCCAATTCAACAATGGTCGAAACCATGCCAGGGTCTGTAACAAGGCATTTCAACTCATTACCCTTGTTGACATGACATGGACTGGGAGAAAGTTTTTTTTTCTCCGACTGTATCGGCTTAACCGCAATTTAAGCATGAATTTTTGTCCATTTCTTTGATCTGTAGACTTCCCGGAGGCCAGACTTCTTATTCCCTTCTTATTTTCCGCTCTCTTCGGCTCATTTTGAAAAATTATCCTATTTTTGTAAATACCTGTATAGATCAGAATACTACTTGAATTTATTCTATTCTGAAACATTCTGATTATTTTAATGTTATATTTTTTTCATGAAGGCGGTTCAGTCCACATATAAAATATTAGAACAACGAATAAAGGAACTTGAAAAGGAATTGGATGAATTCAAAAACAATAATTCAGGACCTTCCGAACTAACCCTTGAAAATAGTATTGATATCATTGAAAACAGTACCAATGTGTTCTATACCCATACCACTGAGAACCTGATACTTTATATGAGTCCTCAGGTGAAAAATCTTATGGGCTACACACCTTCCGAAGCAAAAATAAAATGGACGGAATTTATCACAGATAATCCGGTGAATAAAAAGGGAATAGAATATACCCGGCGGGCAATCCAGACCGGTAACCGCCAGCCTCCATATGAACTTGAACTGAAAAGAAAAGATGGCCAAAAGATATGGGTTGAAGTAAGGGAGTCGCCTGTCATACAAAATGGAAAGGTTGTATCTGTAACCGGTACCCTTACAGATATAACGGAACGAAAAATGGCCAGGGAAGAACTGAAAAGAAGTGAGCAAACTTTCAAAGCCATCTTTGAAAACACAGGGGCTGCGACATGCATTATCAACGAAAATGGCATTATTATTCTTGCAAATCAGCGTTTTTCAGAATTGGCCGGAATTTCTCTTTCTGATATTGAAAACAAAAAAAACTGGAAGGATTTCGTAGTAGAAGAAGACCTGGAAAGAATGGTTTATCAGCATAACCTGAGAAGAAAGGATGCGAAAAAAGCCCTTAGGAGTTATGAGTTTAGATTTATTAATGCCAAAGGATCAATCAGACATATTTTACTGTATATAGATTTAATTCCCGGTACGAGTAACAGCATAGCTTCCTTACTGGATATTACCCAGAGAAAAAATCTTGAAACAGAAGCCAGAGATCACCGCGAACGATACAGGAGTTTATTTGAACAGGCTGCCGATGGTATCCTGGTTGGAATTGATAAGGGAATCATTGTGGAAGCCAATGAAAGCATTTGTAAACTGACAAAGTACCCGAAAGAAGAATTAATCGGCAACAGCATTAAAATACTGTTTACCGAGAAAGAACTGAAAAAAAATCCTTTGTGGCATGATCTGGTAAAAAAAGGACGTAGCGTCATTATTGAAAGAAATATTCGTAGCAAAGAGGGGAAAATAATTCCCGTAGAAATGAATACCAAGAGATTAATGGACGGCAGAATGCAGGCACTCTTTCGGGATATAACCAAAAGAAAAGCTGCTGAACAGGCGCTTAAAGAAAGTGAAGCGAATCTTGCCTCCGTTATTGAAAGTACAGAAAAATCGGTATGGTCTGTTGATCAAAATTTCAGAATCCTTACACTGAATAAACAATTTAAAGACGAATTCAAAAAAATGTATGGAATTTTGCTGGAAAAGGGAATGACCATTACAGATTTTATAAAATACGAGGAAAGAAAAAAGTGGATCCTGCGTTACCGAAGAGTTTTGGCTGGTGAAAAAATCTCCAATGTGGAATCTTTTAACTTTCCGGATGGAAAAAAGCATTATGAGATTTTTTTACATCCGATTCAGGATAATGGGATTATTACAGGAGTGAGTGCCAGAAGTAATGATATAACCGAGAGATTGATCGCTGAAGAAAAGCTGAAAAAGATCAACAAAGAATTGCGTATTGCCAAGGAGAGAGCCGAAGAAAGTGATCGTTTAAAATCCGCCTTTCTGGCAAATATGAGTCATGAAATTCGCACCCCCATGAATGGCATACTTGGCTTCACTGAATTGCTTAAAGATCCGAATTTATCCGGTAAACAGCAAAATATATACATTGATATCATCCAGAAAAGTGGTACCCGGATGCTTAATACTGTCAATGATTTGATTGATATTTCGCGAATTGAAACCGGTCAGATGGAAATATCACTCAGCGAAGTAAATGTTAATGAAGAGGTGGATAATCTCTATAATTTTTTTGCCCCGGAAGCCCAATTTAAAGGGCTTGATATGTACCTGGCGAAAAAATCACCTGATTTTGATGCCATAATAAAAACAGATCATTCGAAACTTAATTCCATTCTCACCAATTTAATAAAAAACAGCATAAAATATACCGAAAAGGGAAATGTCGAAATCGGTTTCGGGAAACGAAATGATTCCATGTGGTTTTATGTTAAGGATACCGGTCCTGGGATAGCTCCGGAAAGACAAAGAGCCATTTTTGAACGCTTTATCCAGGCTGAAACCGACAATACAATGGCGAAAGACGGATCCGGTTTGGGACTTTCAATCACGAAGGCTTACGTGGAAATGCTGGGCGGTGAAATATGGCTTGAATCTGAGCCTGGAAAAGGTTCTGTTTTTTCCTTCACCATCCCGTTTAAAACATAAGTCAGGTTTTTGCCAGGCTCAGTTCAATAAAAATCGCCCTTCCTGACAAAATATGCACTTTTTACCAAAAGTATTAATAATCTGCTTGTTATTATAACAACTGCAAAAAAATTCAGTTAACAAGAAATCTGATACGCAACTATTAATCAAGCATTCTCAATAAAAATACCAGCCTGGCAAAATATCTTCAGGATATTCTTGTTTTCATGGCAAATCTATTCGGTTTTTGTACGATTTTTGTTAAAAACCTCTCGACCAGGCTTCATTTTAAAGCATTAATCATTTAACTTTATATGTTTAAATCAAAAAACAATCCACATAAGAAAATGAAGAAAACAATAAGAATACAAAATGTATTTCTCTTATTAGGGATTTTATTATTTAATAATACTCTGGGTAATAGTGAAATATTTAACGTTATTCAACAAGATACTTTAGATTGGAAACCTCCATTATTCACGGAAAGAATGAATGAAAGAAACCGGATGGTTAGAGAAATTTCCAATCATTTTTATATACCCGTGAAGGATAAGCGTGTACTGGATGCACTGCGGAATGCACCACGACACGAATTTGTACCGGAAAATCTGCAGAGTAAAGCGTATGATAATTCACCTCTCCCTATCGGATATGGACAAACCATATCGCAACCCCTGATAGTTGGTCATATGACCGAACTGCTTGAAATAGAGCAGGGCAATAAAATCCTGGAAATCGGTACCGGAAGTGGATACCAGGCAGCTGTTCTGGCAGAATTAACCCCCAATGTTTATACCATCGAAATTGTTCCCGAACTTGCCCAAAGAGCATCCGAAACCCTCAAAGAACTCGGATATACCAGAATTAAAACCAAAACCGGAGATGGCTATGCCGGTTGGGAGGAATATGCCCCTTATGATGGTATTATCGTCACCTGCGCACCTGAAGATATCCCCAAACCCCTTATTGATCAATTAAACCCGGGTGGAGTGATCGTTATCCCAGTAGGTGAAGAAGGACAAACCCAGATGCTGGTAGTCGTCAGAAAAGGAAAACACGGCGGACTTTTCGAAGAAAAAAAATTTCCGGTACGATTTGTGCCTATGACGGGTACCGCGGAGGAGGAAGAGAGGAAGTGAAGATGATGAGGTGGGATAATGAGTAGTTTCGTGGAGTCACATTAATCTTTCATTTCCTGAGGGATACCCTCCTTCGCTATGAGCTTCGGAAGGCGAGGAAAGGTGGAAGGAAGAGAAGAAGCTCAAAGCTGCAAGTACATTTTTCACCTGGAGACAATAGGCTCCGAATTAGCCCTCCCTGAATAAATTTGCAGACAGAAATACCAATCCTCCGGATTGAGAGATTCCTCACTACGTTCGGAATGACATGCATAGGTTCTAATGGAGGCCTGTGGTGCGATTAAAAGTATTGTATCGCTTTCATTCATCTGAACTGGTCAAAAAAAATCTTCCGATATCACTATCTACAAGTACTACTAGCAAGGCCAGCGACTCGGCAGACGGGAACCATACCTGCCCGCCACAGCATAGGCCAGTGCGTCGGCAGGCGGGAACCCTTAAACAATTAAACCCATCTTCTTTCATTTTTCTCCTCAGATACATTCTTCGAAAACAAAAAAGTATTATCTTCAATTTTTATGTATTAAAATCAAAGTTCTATCTATGAAAAATTCTGTTTCTTTTCAGGTGGATCCCTTTATGCGTAACGGTTTATCCCGGCTGCTACTGATCCCGTTAATGAGCATTTTCCTGTTTTCCAACCTGAACAGTCAACCCACAAGACTTTTAAGACAACCCTCAATAAGTAACTCGCATATAACTTTCACCTATGGTGGAGACGTATGGATTTCAAAGATCGACGGAAGTGAAGTGCTGCGTATAACAAGCACCCCGGCTGTTGAAAAATCACCAAAGCTTTCCCCCGACGGGAAAACGATCGCTTTTACCTCCAATCGTTCGGGATCGGATGCCGTTTACATCGTTCCCATTGAAGGGGGTATGCCCAAGCGCCTTAGCTGGCATCCTTCTTCAGCCCAAACCCTGGGCTGGACACCAGATGGTGAGCGGGTTATTTATGCCTCCGGAAGGGATTATGCACCCAGACCCATAGACCGGATATGGTCCGTGAGCAAAAACGGTGGCCCCGCTACCCTGCTGTCAAAACAATGGGCCACACGGGGAAGCTTTTCACCCGATGGAAATAAAATCGCTATTGAGCGTGTGAATCGTTGGGATGAGGAATGGAGAGCATACCGAGGCGGACAGAATACACCCCTTATTATACTGGATCTTGAAGATCATTCAGAAATATTGTTGCCCAACGAAAGAACCACAGATACCCATCCGGTATGGATCAAGGATAAAATCTATTTTTTATCCGACCGCACCCAGACAATGAATATCTGGTCTTATTCCCCTGAAACAAAACAACTGGAACAAATAAGCGAATATGAGGGATCGGATATCAAATGGTTATCAGGAAAAGATAAACTGGTATTCGAGAGAGATGGATATCTACATCTTATGGATCCTGAAACTAAACTCACCAACAGGTTGGAAATCAATATTACCGGTGATTTTCCCTGGGCAGCAACAAAATGGGAAGATGTTAGCAAGAACATAAGAGCTGCCTCCATCAGTCCTACCGGCAAACGGGCAATTTTTGAAGCCCGTGGAGAAATATTTACGGTCCCGGCAGAGCACGGAGATACCCGAAATATGACAGAAAGTTCAGGAATTGCCGATCGTGCTCCCCTATGGTCTCCGGAAGGAGACAAAATAGCCTGGTTTTCCGATGCCGGCGGAAAAAAATACAAGCTGTTAATTGCTGCACAGGATGGACTTTCTGATCCGGATACCCTTTCCATAGGCATTTCCAAAATGGCCTGGGAACCAGTCTGGTCGCCCGATGGGAAATTCATCGCCTTTGTTGATGATGACGTAAGGGTCAGAGTACTTGATCTGGAATCGGAAAAAATACGAACCGTTGATACCGCCGGAGACAACACGGAAAGAGGATCTATGGGACTGGATTGGTCGCCGGATTCAAAGTATCTTGCCTACGCCCGGTCCGGAGCGAATAAATTCAGGCGAATATATCTATGGTCAATGGAAACAGACAGCATCCGGCCGGTTACCAACGAGCTGGCCAATGCGTTTTCGCCGGTATGGGACCGGAATAAAAAACATCTTTATTTTCTTGCCAGTACCGATTATTCACTTAGTTCAGGATGGGCAAATACTAGCTCTATGACCACCGATCCGGAATACGCAGTGTATTTAATAAATCTGCAAAAAGACGGTCCCTCCCCTTTTGAATTGCGCAGTGATGAAGAAAAAGCCGAAGAAGAGGAAAATGGGGAAGCGAATGAAGATGAGGATAATAAGAAGAAAAAAGGGAAAAAGAAGAATGGAAAGGAAAATGGGGAAAACCCTGAGGAAAATGAAGGAATCAGGATCGATTTTGAAAATATCGGCCGGAGAACCATTCCCCTGCCCATGCCTGAAAGAAATTACCGTTTTCTTGTGGGGGGACCTGAAGGTAGCGTTTTCATTGCAGAAGATGTACCCAATAAACGAGGCTATACCCTGCATAAATTTAAGCTTGAAGACAGGGAATTGAAGGAATATGCAAGTGGGATCGGGGGCGCTTCCATTTCGGCTGATGGCAAAAGCTTGCTTGCCAGGGCTAATGGTGCCTGGAAAATTATGAATGCAGCAGCCGACAACGATAAAGGCGCAAAAACCCTGAAAGTGGACCTGCAGATGAAACTCGACAGATCTGAAGAATGGAATCAGATGTTCGAAGAGGCCTGGAGATATGAAAGGGATTATTTCTACGATCCGGGTTTGCACGGCCGGGATTGGAATGTGGTGTATGAACGCTATTCTCCCCTTGTCCCTTATGTAAAACACCGGGCAGATTTGACTTATATCCTGGATCAGGTGAGCGGAGAACTTTCCGTAGGACATAGTTTTGTGTTCGGTGGGGATTATCCGGATACAGAAAGTTCCAAAGTAGGATTGCTGGGAGCTGACCTCGTTCCGGACAACGGAAGATGGAAGATCAAAAAAATATATACCACTGAAAGCTGGAATCCCAATCTGACCAGTCCACTGGATAATCCCGGTGTGAATATAGAAGAAGGATACTACCTGGTTGGGATCAATGGAAAAGAACTTACTGCATTGCATAATCCCTACAAAATGCTGGATGGAACCCTCAATAAACAAACCGTGGTTCATATCCATACCCGGCCCGAATTTGAAGGATCCTGGCAGGAAACCATAAAACCCATAAGAAGTGAAAGCGATTTGCGCCAGAGAGCCTGGGTGGAAGATAACAGGAGACTTGTGGATAGCCTCTCCAATGGAAAGCTTGCTTATGTATGGATACCCAATACAGGAGGCCCTGGACTGGTTTCGTTTAACCGTTATTTCTTTGCCCAGCAGGATAAACAAGGAGCCGTAATCGATGAACGATTCAATGGCGGAGGTCTGCTGGACGATTATATGGTGGACCTCATGACCCGGAGCATAAGAGCAGCGTATACCAATGAGGTGCCCGGCGGAAAACCCGGCATTCTACCGGCAGGGATCCTGGGGCCCAAAGTATTGCTGATTAATGAAATGGCAGGGTCAGGCGGAGATTTCTTTCCCTGGGTATTCCGGCAGCAAGACGCAGGTCCTCTCATCGGCATGAGAACCTGGGGAGGACTTGTGAAATCATCGGTTCACTATCCTTTAATTGACGGTGGCGCATTAACTGCACCGGATAATGCCATTTTTGATCCCATAAAAGGCGAATGGATCGGTGAAAACGAAGGAATCCCCCCGGACATCAAAGTCCGCCAGGATGCTAAATCCCTGGCCGAAGGCCGCGACCCACAGCTGGAAAGAGCGGTTGAAGAAGCCCTGAAGCTGCTTGAAGAAGATGAATTTGAGATCAAGGTTCCGGAGTTTCCTGAACCGGCGAAAGAATGAAGGTTTATAGGGTGAAGGTTTAAGGGTTTAAGGGTTTAATCGTTTGAACCCTTCAACCATCCTCCTCACCAACCCCGGTCCCTCATAAACAAATCCCGTATAAATCTGCACCAGATCGGCACCGGCTTCGAGTTTTTCCCGGGCATCTTCGGGCGACATGATCCCTCCCACTCCGATGATGGGCAGGTCCTTCCCGGCTTTTTTTCTTATATATTTTATGATTTCGGTGGATCTCTGTGTGATGGGGCGACCCGATAATCCACCATTTCCGATCTCAAGGATCTTTTGATCAGAGGTGGTTAAACCGGTTCTGGAAACCGTGGTGTTGGTAGCTACAATTCCATCCACACCTGTTTTTTTTATTATTTGAAGGGTTTCATCGATCTGATGCTCATTAAGATCAGGGGAAATCTTCAATAAAACAGGCTTTAAAGGTGTTTTCCGGGCACGAACAGCCTGCAGGCGATTCAGGATATCCTCCAGCATCTTCTGGTCCTGTAACTCCTTCATATCGCTTATATTGGGACAGGAAACATTGACCACAAAATAATCTACGTAATCGTATAATTGCTTGAAACAATATTCATAATCCTTAACGGCCTCACTGTTGGGTGTAGCGGTGTTCTTTCCGATATTTCCCCCGATAATCAGATCCTTAGGCCTGTCCTTTAACCGTTTCACTGCAGCATCAACTCCTTCATTGTTAAATCCCATGCGGTTTATCAATGCTTTGTCTTTGGGAAGACGGAAACTCCGGGGTTTGGGGTTCCCGGGCTGTGGCCTGGGGGTAACCGTTCCGATCTCAATAAAACCAAAACCAAAAGCGCTAAATTCCTTATAAAATGAAGCGTTCTTATCAAATCCGGCTGCCAGACCAACCCTCGAAGGAAAATTGATGCCCATTAATGAAACCGGTTCACCCTTCTTAGATTTGTATATTTGCGAAATGAAAGACCTTAGTCCGGGAATACGAAAAGCAATCTTTACAGTCGCTACAATCAATTCATGAATTTTTTCAGGAGGTAAAAGGAAAAGAAGGGGACGAATAATGACTTTGTACATGGAATTTTATTTGCAAAGATAAATAAGATTCCTGTCATTCCGGCCGGTATGATCTAAATTTACCATTGCTTAACAATATCAAAACAGATTCGACTTCAATGTCGGTACTTTGGGTATGTTTATATTTGTAAACATTTGATTTTTGTTCCTCATCAGGAACTTCCTGATATTTATTAACGGGTTTAGTTTCTTCCTGAGGTGCACTTTTTTTAGAGAAATCCTCAGGGATATTGCTGAACAGATCAGGTTGTTTGCTTTCATCAGCCGAAGACGATTCTTCGCGGAAGGTCTTATTACTCTCCTTTAGCATAGATCCTTTTCCGGTTAATAGCCAGTTGGCATCAATTTCCGGGTATAATTTAAGTAAACTCACAATAAAATCATAGCTGGGCTTATTTCTTCCAGCCATAATATGTGAAATGCCCGAGCGTTGTATGCCCATTTTTTCGGCCAGCCTGGAAGAATTTAAACCATATTCCTCAAGAATCCTTTTTAAACGTTCTTTCATAATACAAATGTAATCAAA
>CAZQOV010000093.1:0-12280 GCA_964595055.1 uncultured Bacteroidaceae bacterium
AAAATGACTTCCTGCATTTTTATCAAATGATTGATGTATTGATTATTGATGATGTTCATGAATTTGCCGGCAAGGAAAAAACACAGGATACCTTTTTCCACATCTTTAATCACCTTCACCAATCAGGAAAACAACTCATTCTCACCAGTGATAAACCACCGGTAGAGTTACAGGGTATGGAGCAAAGACTGCTTTCGCGATTCAAATGGGGGCTTTCAGCCGATCTTCAAGCTCCGGACTTTGAAACCCGGATAGCCATACTCAATAAAAAAATCTATAATGACGGAATCGATATACCCGAAGAAGTTGTAGAATATATTGCTACTCATATTACAGAAAACATTAGGGAATTAGAAGGTGCCCTTATTTCATTGCTGGCACAATCGACCCTTAATAAAAAAGAAATTACCCTTGACCTTACCAAGGAAATGATCGATAAGCTCATAAAAAACACCAAAAGAGAAATTTCTATCGATTATATTCAAAAAGTTGTATGCAATTATTTCAATATCGGTGTTGATCAGCTACAGTCCAGAACCCGTAAAAGAGAGATCGTACAGGCAAGACAGGTGGCCATGTTTTTTTCCAAAAGCCTAACAAAGTCCTCGCTTGCAACAATCGGTTCACAAATTGGAGGAAAAGATCATGCAACAGTGCTGCATGCCTGTAAAACCGTGAATAACTTAATAGAAACTGATAAACGTTTTCGGTTACAAATCGATGAAATCGAAAAGAAATTAAAAATATGAAGAACTTCGCATCGATTAAATTGAACGCAGAGCAACAGGAAATTTCCTGACTCTGCGTTTTTTTTATTCAGGTGCAAGTAAATGAACGGGAAAATTAATATGGTATATCTGCTTCTTTGTATTTTATCTTCTACCTTGATTTTTGTAGTCTTCAAATTCTTGGACCGTTTTCAGATTCCTGTTTTACCCGTAATCGTCTATAATTACTTTTTTGCTTCCCTGCTGGGTTTTCTAATCAATGAAAATAGAATTGCGCATATATTGGGAGGAAATCTGGAATGGCTTCCTCTTGCAATCCTCATTGGTGTTCTGTTTATTGCTATGTTTTTTATTATCGGAAAATCAAGCGAGAAAGCAGGCATATCCATCACAACGGTATCCAGCAAAATGTCGGTGGTTTCTCCTATCCTGTTTTCCATGCTAATCGATCCCCTCGATGACCTGACCCTCATGAAAACTGCAGGTATTCTTACCGCACTTTTAGCCGTTTTTCTGACCATCTATCGAAAGAGAACCCTGGATCTCGACGTGCAGGCAATCGTCTATCCGGTTGTGCTGTTCTTTGGGATGGGAATTGTCGATTCCCTGGTAAAACTGGCACAAATGACGTATATAAATGATAACCAACTCGCAATTTTTACAGCGGTGTTATTTATGATCGCTTTTTTAACCGGAATCATGTACCTTTTGCTCTCGCACAATAAATTCAGTGAATTGTTTTCATTAAAAGCATTTGCCTGGGGATTATTATTGGGGGTCAGCAATTTCGGCTCCATATATTTCATTATAAAAGCACTGAATTATCAGGGACCGTACGGTAAAACTATCGGTGGATCTGTAGTTTTTGGGGTGAACAATACCGGAATTGTGGTTCTCTCAGTTATATTGGGCTATGTTATTTTCAAAGAGAAACTAAAAAAAATAAATTATTTGGGCATATTTTTAGCACTCATTGCCATCATTATTTTTGCTTATGCCTGAGTATTTCTGCACCATAAAGAATTCATCAAAAGCTTTCTATAAAGAGAAGGGAAGCAAATTCATAGCCCTGGCCTATCCGGTAAAAAATGAAAATGAGATCAAAGAAATACTTGAGGGAGTAAAAAAAGAATACCATGATGCAAGGCATCATTGTTATGCATGGGTATTGGGTGCGCGGGGAGAAAAAGTCAGAGCAAATGATGACGGAGAACCCTCAAATTCTGCCGGCAAACCCATTTTGAATCAAATAAGGGCATTTGGTTTAACCCGGGTACTTTTGGTAGTTATCCGATATTTTGGGGGGACTTTGCTTGGCGTTGGAGGACTTATCCAGGCATACCGGACGGTCAGCCATGAGGCATTGAAAAAAGCCATAATCATAAAACAATATTTTTATTCCATCTATGAAATTCAATTCGGGTATACCGATATGAACAATGTAATGAAAATAGTAAAGGAAATGAATGTGGAACAATTTGATCAAACATTTGAAATAGACTGTAGCCTTAAGGTAATGGTAAAGAAAAACGATGAAGAAAATTTTGAATCTGCATTTCTGCCTTTCCCGGAAATTAAACTCTATAGAAAAAATGAATACTGAAAGTTATCCAAGATTTATCAACAAATATTTATTCTGAATCCATTGATCCTTATTTTTACATTAAAATTTTAACTCTATGATGAAAAATAAAAGCCTGGTTTCCATCAATGATTATTCCAGGGAGGATTATTTACAAATCCTCGAGCTAGCTGCTGAATTTGAAAAAGAACCTGTTCAGGACATTCTCAGGGATTATGTAATTGCCACGCTTTTCTTCGAGCCTTCTACCCGTACCCGCCTCAGTTTTGAGAGCGCTATCAATCGTCTCGGAGGAAAAACGCTTGGTTTTAGTGACTCAGCAACATCAAGTGCTACTAAAGGTGAGAGTTTAAGAGACACCATAAAGACGGTTTCAAACTATTGTGATCTGATTGTCATGCGACATCCGGTAGAGGGAAGTGCAAGATTTGCCAGTGAGGTTTCATCTGTACCCATCATTAATGCAGGAGACGGAGCCAATCAACACCCCACTCAAACCCTGCTGGATCTGTATTCCATCCAGAAAACCCAGGGAACTCTTGAAAACCTGAATCTTTTTCTCATTGGAGATTTGAAGTATGGCAGAACGGTACACTCTCTGCTAATGGCAATGTCTACGTTCAATACCACCTTTTACTTTGTTAGTCCTGATGAACTGAAAATACCCAATGAATACAAGATCTACCTGGATAGTATTGGCTTAAAGTACTATGAATATAAAGAATTTTCCGACATTATTGACCATGCAGATATCATTTACATGACAAGAGTGCAAAAAGAACGGTTCTCCGACCCCATTGAGTATGAAAAAACAAAAAATGCTTATGTCTTAAGAAGAAAGATGCTTGAGAAAGCAAAGCCCAATATGAAGGTCCTTCACCCCTTACCTCGTGTTAGTGAAATACATTTGGATGTGGATGAGGATAATTCCGCATATTATTTTACACAAGCCTTAAACGGAGTTTATACCAGACAGGCAATTATTTGTTCAATTTTGGGATTAAAGTAAAAAAGGAATACAATGAAAGAAAAAAAACAATTAGTTGTTAGTGCAATTAAGGAAGGCACTGTAATTGATCATATACCGGCAGAAGATCTCTTTAAGGTTATTAATATACTTGGTCTTGATCATATTGATACCTATATTACTTTTGGAACCAACCTGCAAAGCAAAAAACTGGGAAAAAAAGCCATTATTAAAGTTTCTGAAGTATTCTTCAGGCAGGAAGACATTAACAGAATTGCCCTGGTAGCTCCGGAAGCCAAATTGAACATCATCAGGAACTACGAAGTGGTAGAAAAAATGATCGTTGAACTCCCGGATGAGGTGAAAGGTATTGCCAAATGTGTGAATCCCATGTGCATTACCAATAAGGAAGAAGTCAACACCAGGTTTAAAGTAGTTGATAAAAAAGATGTTAGCTTAAAGTGCCATTATTGCGAAAAAATCACAGAGCAGAATAATCTGGAAATATTGTGATGTTGTTAATGGGGCCATAATTTTTGCGCCTCTACCTCAACCTTTCCCATGATTTTACCAGGGCATCATCCTTCTGGATGGCTTTCATCGCAAGGTAAGTTAAAATGATAGAGATAAATGGGACTACAATCGGCCAAAGTAAAACACTATCCGCCCTATTTATCCCAATAGGGGCAAATTTAGCATAGTAATATATCATAGCCACCAGTCCAAACATTAACAAAATATTAAACATGCATAATCGCATTTGCAGGACTCTTTTTTTATAGAGGAAAATAATAACAACCTCAATGACCATAATGGCAATGAGCAAAACACTAAGGGGCCAGACCGATTGGGATCTGAATTCGCTTCCCTGGGGAGGACTAAGCGCCTCAAATTGAAGATAATTCAATTCAACGATCACATCCTCTTCACTCACCAGCTCTGCCAGTGAATTATTTATCATGAAGAAGAACAGCAAAGCAGCTGCAAGTAAATAAATGGTTTGGATTCGCTGTAACATGTCATATATTTTATACAAATATAAAAAAAGGCAATGGTTTCCAAACCCGGGATCGGTAACTAACCGGCAATCTTTTTCTTTATACTCTGATAATCAATGTAATAAAGAATTTTAATTGAAATGCTATTAAAATGAGGAGCACTGAGTGTATTTTTAAAATTATCTGTATAACTATTCACGATTAACTGTTCGTCTGCTTCAATGGCATTTTTCCAAACAAAAGATATTTCACTACCAGGAGCGAAAAACCAGCTATATACCATATCCACATTAAAAGTATTGAAATTCCTTTCCGGCTCAAAATAGGGAACGGGATTCAAATCTCCCTGCTCATTGAGAAGAAAATAATTACTGTATTTCAGATAAGACCAATAGTGTCTTATACGAAAGCTCAATGAGGACCGGTTATTAAAGGCATAATTGGCATTAAAGGTATTAATGAGCGTGTTCATATCCCTCAAGCCGAAAAAGATGCTGTCTGCATCATTAGTATGGTCTACATATCCGGGTTGATTGATATATATATTATCCTCCAGTTCATAAACCACAAAAAGTTTATCATTTATTCTAAGCCTTGGGCCTAATTCAAACCCAAAAAATTCAGAATCATATTGAAAAGATTTTCGATGGGTAAATTCCGCATCGATGGCAAATTTTTTCCGGTAATCGGATGAAAGAAACGCCCAGGTGTAAAAAAAACCAGGTTCATTGAACTTTTTTCCCTCCACCCGGGGCTCATACCAGTCATATGCCTCAGGTTGAAAATATAGCATTAAACTGGCGCTAAGATAGTTTTTAAAGGTAGCAGAACTTCTCAGCCCAATATTCCATTCAGAGAACTCAAAAGGTTTATAAAGTGTAGAGTACTCGGTAAATATACTGTTATAGACCCTTAAAACTTTCCAAAAGGGTTCATAAATATTATAATTCAATCTGAATGCATTTGAAAACTGATTATTGGCTCTCATGAACCCCAGATCGTTGGGATTATAATTATCTGTTTCCAGCCGCTGACTATAACTCCATAAAAAGTTCCCCCTTATTTTTGATACCGCCAGATCATAATACATTCCCCCTTTATAGATCCCCGAATGATCCCGACGTGCGCTATAGGCCGACTGAAGGAAGATCGCATGAGAATTTTCCTTATTGGCGAGTTTTGTATCCACACCGGTAACATTGGCAAAATAAGGAGAATTGGCACCAATAACATTGGTATTTATAATGCTTACATAAGAATTATTGGGCAATGACTGTTCGAGTACAGAAACATTATAATTTCGTAATTCCTGTGTCTTAAACATTCTTGTTTTGCCACTAAGGGAATCCTCTATATGAGCGTACATGGGATTGGTTACCGCATTCAAAAAACCCGCACTTAATCCTTTCGGGGTTTTTCCGCTTATTTTTGTGGCATTCAGGATCTGGCCTTCGGATGGATTTCTTTTAATGATTTCATATTCCCCCAGTTCATCCGACACCTGATAATACTTGTGCGGAGTACCTCCTATTCTTCGGGAATAAAATATATTCCCTCTTTCAAAAAGTTCATTTCCTTCCATAAAGAAACCCCGCTTTTCGTCATAATAGGTTTCAAAAGGAGTAAGATTAAGGATTTCATCATCCGATTCCACCTGCCCAAAGTCAGGAATCAGCATCATGTCGAGAGTAAAGCTTTCACTAAGCCCATATTTCAGATCCAGACCACCTTTAAGGGAATAACCCGGTTTATCTAAGCTACTGTATTTATTTACATAGCTTGCCGCGTAAGGATTGAAGGAAAGCCGCATAGGGGGATTTACATCGACCAGGCCGGCCAGCATTCCCGCCTGGCTATTCATACTGTTTTCTTCCTGGCTGATATAATTCCATGCCGACAGCTCCCTGTACCGGCGTATATTCCTCAGGATATTCATTCCCCAGTCCCGGTGGTTTTCAATGGGAAACCTGAGAGCTGAATAAGGAATCTTCATTTCTACAACCCATCCATCCTCAACAATGCTTACTGCACTTTCCCATACTGCGTCCCAGTTTTCATCTTCCACATCCTCAGACCCGGATATGGATCGCATATCGGCCTGAACACCTGAGGCAGTAACAAAAAAACCGTAGGCAATTAAGCCGTCATTAAAGGGATCCAGGTAAATACCAAAATAATCGGATAATGAAAGTTCATCACGTTTCGAAAGATAGGTAATTATGCTATCCGGTGCCGAATCAAAAAGGTGAGCACCAACATAAATGGCTTCATCATCATACACGAATTTCACCCTTGACTTCATTTTACTGGGTTTGCCATTGTAGGGAGAAACCTGATAAAATTCCCCGGCACAATTGCCATAGGTCCAGACCGGATCGCTGAGATCAGCATCAATAACAGGAGCCGTGCCTGTTCTCAAGGCTTCTATTTGCTTTTTTCCCGGATTCGCCTCCAGGTTGAAAGTTAAGCATAACGAAAAAACTATAACAACAATTCTCTTCAACATTCTTTCTTCTTATTTGCTACCTCCAAGGATTATCGGTAGACCCTCCTCTCCTGAACCAATCACCACCACCTTTGAATTTTCAGATTCTGCTAAACTGAGCGTGGCGTCAATACCCCTCTGCTTTAAAACCCTATCTGTAAGAGAAGCATTTACAATACGGTTATAATTTGCAATACCTTCAGCTTCAATTCTTCTTCGTTCAGCTTCACTTTTTTCCCGGTCCAGCCGGAATTGATAAGCCAATGCTTCCTGTTCCTGTTTTAGTTTCATCTCAATGGCGGTTTTCAACTGCTCGGGAAGTTTGATCGAGCGGATGAGAAGCTCCTGCATAAAAATATTTTTTTTCTCCAATACAGTGGAAGTTTCTGATTTAATTTCATTTTCAACTTCAGCCCGACGGGTAGAATAGATCTCCTCTGCTGCGTATTTTCCCATAATTCTTCTCACTGCAGACCGCACTTCAGGTACTACAACCACACCTACGTATTCCGTACCGATCTCCTCATGCAGATAACCTATATTTTCAATCATAGGATTGTACCTTACGAACACATCAACTGCAAGGGTAAGTCCATTTTTATCAAGAACGTCAAGTGTTTCTTCACTTCTTTGTTCCCTGACGTTATACTTAATTAACTCATTCCAGGGTGCAATAATGTGAAAACCGGGTTCATAAATTTTATCCTTTACCAGTCCGGAGGTAAACTTCCTAAATATAACGGCGCGTTCTCCCGGTTTTATTGTATAAAACATGTTACTGCCAAATAAAATTAGGATAATAAGGACTACAACCCCGGCTATAATTAATGATTGACCTTTCCTATTCATGATATTCAATTTATATTGTTTATATTACTGTTCTTATCTTGTCGTAATAGCACAAAAATAGTTTTATTTTTGTATTTTAAAAATGAGATATATTATGTCTAAAGAACTGGCAAATTCGGAACTAATTCTAAATCCCGACGGAACCATATATCACCTGAAAATAAAGGATAGCCATGTGGCGAATATGGTAATTCTTGTCGGCGACCCTGGAAGGGTAGAGACGGTTTCTTCCTTTTTTGACAAAACTGAGGTTAAAATTGAAAACCGGGAATTCGTAACCCATACCGGGTACTACAAAGGAAAACGAATAACGGCTATTTCAACCGGAATTGGAACTGATAATATTGATATCGTGCTGAATGAACTCGATGCAGTTATGAATATTGATCTCGAAAAAAGATGCATAAAAGAAAAACAAAAAAAATTAAATATCATACGAATAGGAACCACCGGTGGACTCCAGGGAGAACTTGGTGTCGGCTCGTTTGTTCTTTCCAGGGTCGCAGCAGGTTTCGACGGGCTAATCCATTTTTACAGAGATGGCTTTACCATATGTGATGAAAAAATCGAAAAAGCCTTCGTTACGCACACCGAATGGTTTGATAAAAGACCTGTCCCTTATTTTGTACATGCTGACAAATCACTCTTTAAGCTTCTAAATCACAATGTCTATTCTGGAATTACACTTTCTTCTCCGGGTTTTTACGGTCCTCAGGGCAGACGATTACGGCTTCCGGTAACAGATCCGGAATTGAATGATAAAATGCATAGCTTTAGTTATGACGGTATGCGGATCACCAACTATGAAATGGAAAGTTCTGCTCTGTTTGGCTTAAGCTCCTTACTGGGACACCGTTCAGTGAGTATATGTGCAGTTATCGCAAACAGAGTAACCGGGGAATTTGTTAAGGACCATAAGAAAGTAATAAGAGATTTAATAAATTTTACCCTGGACCAGATTTTAGAATTCCCGGATGAAGAACCCATTTCATTGTGAAATGATTATTAACCAAACCCTTAAAAAAGTGAAAGATAAGGAGATCAAAGCTTTAATAAATCTTCTGGAGGATCCGGATAAAAGGGTTCATGAAGCCGTTTCAGAAAAGATTAAACAAAAAGGCACAGATATTATACCCAGCCTTGAACGTGCATGGGAATCATCTCTTGATCAGAACCTCCAACAAAAAATTGAAGAAATTATTCAGGAAATCCAATACACGTATGTAAAAACTGAAATGAGAAACTGGAGAAAAACAGGAGGAAATGATCTGCTCTTTGGAGCTTATCTTGTAGCTAAATATCAGTATCCTGATCTTTATTTTTCAGAAATAGAACAACAAATAGAGTCCCTTCGAAAAGAGATCTGGCTTGAAATTCATGACAATTTAACCGCTCTCGAGAAAGTAAGAGTAATCAATCATATCCTGTTTGCTATTAATAAATTTTCCAGGAATACCACAAATTTCTATTCCCCCCGAAATTCATACATTAATCAGGTTCTCGAAACGAAAAAAGGGAACCCGATTTCACTTTCCGTTATTTATTCCGTAATTGCACAGAAACTTGGGTTACCCATATACGGCATTAACCTCCCTTTGAATTACATACTCGCTTATATGGATCCATATTTTGATAATGAAGAAACGGAGGTTTTGTTTTATATAAATCCCTACAACCGGGGAAACGTGCTGAGCAAAAAGGACATTGATAATTTTTTGTTCCAGCAAAAACTGGAACGAAGAAAGGAGTATTATTCACCCTGTTCCAATGTTGACACGATTGAGCGCATGATAAGGAATCTCTTATTTTCCTATGAAAAGCTTGGATACACGGATAAAACTGACGAGATTAATACCTTATTAAAAATCATTCAGGGAGAAGAAATTTAACATTTATAATATCCACGGTACCATTCCACGAATTTTCCTATTCCTTCTTCAACGTTTGTTGAGGGTTTATACCCATAATGATCAACCAGGGTCTGAACATCAGCCCAGGTTTTCACCACATCACCCGGCTGTATTTCCTCCATTTTAATTATCGCTTCTTTACCGGTAGCTTTTTCAATTGCATGGATAAAATCAAGGAGAAGAACAGGGCTGTTATTTCCTATATTGTAGATCCGATAGGGAGCTGATGAAGATGAAGGGTCAGGATTTACAGGATCCCATGTTTTATCTTCAGCAGGAGGATTAAATACTATTTTTTCTATTCCATCGATTATATCATCCACATAGGTAAAGTCCCTTTCCATTTTACCGTAATTAAAGACACGTATGGGCTCCTCATTCAGAATGGCCCGGGTAAAAAGGAAAAGCGCCATATCGGGTCTTCCCCATGGACCGTAAACCGTAAAAAAACGCAATCCTGTCGTCGGTATTTTAAATAAATGGCTATAGGTGTGAGCCATCAATTCATTTGATTTTTTACTTGCTGCATAAAGACTAACCGGATGATCCACATTATTTTTTACAGAAAATGGCATATTGGTGTTCAATCCATAAACACTGGAACTGCTTGCATATAACAAATGTTTTACGGGATGATGTTTACATGCTTCCAGTATGTTAAGGAATCCGGTAATGTTTGAGTTAATATAGGCCTCCGGGTTGGTGAGGCTGTATCTGACTCCAGCCTGAGCGGCAAGGTTTATCACCACCTCGGGTTTAAAAAAGTCAAAAAGTTCTGCTAAAGCATCCTTATCTTCCAGTTTTAATTTTTTGAATAAATAATTATCAAACTTTTTGCTTATCAGATAATTATGAGCATGATTTTCATCCTCAATCTCAAATCCTGAAAAACGGAGCCTGTCCAGTTTCAGGTTTACATCATAATAATCATTAATACTATCGATTCCGAAAATTTCATGATTCCCGGATACAAGTTTATTGGCAAGATGAAAACCAATAAAACCAGCGGTCCCGGTGATTAATATTCTCATAACATATTATTTAGCAAAACTGACAGCCCTTGTTTCTCTGATTACGGTAATTTTAACCTGCCCAGGATACGTCATCTCATCCTGTATTTTTTTGGCGATATCATAAGAAAGCGCTTCAGCGTCCTGATCTGTTACTTTGTCACTACCTACAATAACCCTGAGTTCTCTTCCAGCCTGAATGGCATATGTCTTCATGACACCCGGATAGGAAAGTGCAAGAGATTCGAGTTCTTTCAGACGCTTTATATAGGATTCTACGATTTCTCTTCTTGCACCTGGTCTTGCACCGGAAATCGCATCACAGACCTGAATAATCGGAGCAATAAGTGTAGTCATTTCAACTTCATCGTGATGGGCTCCAATGGCGTTACAAATTTCCGGCTTTTCTTTATATTTCTCGGCCAGTTTCATACCAAGAATAGCATGAGGAAGTTCGGGTTCATCATCAGGGACTTTTCCGATATCGTGTAATAAACCGGCTCTTTTAGCCAGTTTTGCATTAAGCCCAAGTTCCGAGGCCATAATTGCACTCAGATTAGCAACTTCCCTGGAATGCTGAAGCAGATTTTGTCCGTAAGAAGAGCGATATTTCATCTTACCTATAAGCCGGATAAGTTCAGGATGCAAACCGTGAATGCCTAAATCAATGGCCGTACGTTTTCCTACTTCGACAACCTCCTCTTCAATTTGCTTTCGTGTTTTTTCCACGATTTCCTCAATTCTGGCCGGATGTATCCTTCCATCAGATACAAGTTGATGCAGCGCCAAACGGGCAATTTCACGGCGCACAGGATCAAAGCCGGAAAGAATAATAGCCTCAGGAGTGTCATCAACGATAATCTCTATTCCGGTAGCAGCCTCTAGTGCTCTGATGTTACGACCTTCTCTTCCGATGATCCTTCCTTTGAGTTCATCTGTATCAATATTGAATACTGTCACAGAATTTTCGATGGCCTGCTCTGTGGCAACCCGCTGAATCGCTTTTATGACCACTTTTTTTGCTTCCTTGTTAGCCGTCATTTTGGCCTCTTCAACAATCTCATTGATATAGGACATGGCTTCATGTTTCGCTTCATCTTTCAACGATTCCATAAGCTGGCTTTTAGCTTCCCCGGCGGAAAGACCAGATATGGTTTCCAGTTGTTCAACCTGCTGATTACGAGCCTTATCCAGTTCCGATTTTTTCTTTTCAATAACGTCAAACTGAAAGTCAAGATTTTTTCTGATGGCATCCAGCTCATCATTTTTTCTTTGAACTTCCTCTAAGCGTTGTGAAAGATTATTCTCTTTTTGTTTGAACGCAATTTCTTTTTGGTTTAGCCTGGAATTACGCTCATTGATAATTCTCTCATGTTCAACTTTTAGCTCCTGAAATTTTTCTTTTGCCTGTAAGATTTTATCTTTCTTGATAAGTTCCGCTTCCGTGAGGGCTTCCTTAAGAATGTTATTGCTTTTCTTTCTTAAAGCCAGTTGTAACAAAGACCAGGTAATAATACCCCCTAAAAGCAGTCCGATCATTCCACTTAAAAATGTCCAGACCTGGATCTGCATGATTACCATAAGTATGTTTAGTGTCATGTTTGCTTATTATTAAAAAAAAACCCGCAAAGTTTCTTCAAGATTTATTAAAACCCCATTAGACATGGCTGGAGTTGCCAATTCAGATCGAGTTTCCGTTGATTGCCGAAGCAATACCCCGAAGGGTTATGGCCTGCTCTAGCTAAACTGAG
>CAZQOV010000094.1:0-12095 GCA_964595055.1 uncultured Bacteroidaceae bacterium
ATCCGGAGTAACAGCTAACCTGGTAGTAATTGTCCCAATCTTCCACAGTGAACTCAGTACCCAGAACTGTTACCGTTCCCTGATCTGTTTTTACATTGAATTGCGAGCCTTTCTTTACCTTAAAAAAGGCCTCCCCGTTTAATTCAACATTTCTTTCTTTTTTCCATTTCCTGCTGGAATACCTTATTTTGGAACCGGCATTCAAAGCTACAAATGATGAGTCGGGTAAATAAAGCTCTGTTTGTTCTGAGATCCATTGCTGATTGTTTTGAGAAGGATTTATATAATTATAGCTAAAATAACCGACTGTGAGGGCTAAAATCAGAATGGCTGCTATCTTTAAAACAGGACTAATTCTCTCGAATAAAGAGACCGTTCTTTTCTGATTCATCAACTTATCAGACAGCCTGTTATACTCTTCATCCACATTGTAATCAGGGGCTTTAAAATTATTAAGTGCCTTCAAAAGCTTATGAATTTCAGCAAACTCCGCTGAGCTTTCAAATTCTTTTCGCTCAGATTCTGAAAGCTCACCGGCAAGCCATTTCTTTATTTTTTTTTCCCTGTTCATTTTTGATTGTTCTGATTATATAACAGATGAATGTTTCAAGTTCCTACCGAAATACACTTAAATATTTTGAATGTTTATTTTTTCCTTCAATATCTTCAAAGCCGTGTAAATCCGTTTCTCCACAGCCTTACGTGAAATACCCAGCATATCCGCGATTTCCTGATGTTTTTTGCCCTCCACCCTGTTCAGTATAAATGTTACCCGCTGATCTTCTGTTAATTCTTCCAGTGCTTTTTTAAGATGATCATGATATTCCTTTTCTTCCAGCAAAAATTCCGGAGATTCATCTGTGTAATCTTTGGGTTTTTGTAGGCGGTAATTAAGGCTTGTCTTTTTTCGCGAAATGGCATTAAGCATTTCATTATTTGCTACAGTGAACAAAAATGATTTTGCCTTTTCGGGAGAAATACCCCTGCAATTCTTCCAGAGCTTTTCAAAAGCAATCTGTACAATATCCTGCGGACTGTTATCTGCCCCGTACTTATAATACAGGAAATCATGCAGATCCTTCGCATGGGCTTTGAAAAGCTCGTTGAAGATATTTTCCTTACAGACATTATTTGGGTCGTTTATATTACTCACCATTCGCTTTTAAACAAGATTGCGACAAAATTAATATTAAAATGAAGGAATTGACAATTTATAATCGACCTGATAGGTTTTTGTGGTGATTTTCATGTTGAGAAAACAGCAGACAGCGACGACAGTTAGATATGCCAGCTGGACTAACTGGGAGTGCATTAATTTACGGGCTGAGTGGATTCGCTATGAATACTGCTGTCAGGTATAAGTTATTCTTGGAGCAAGTGAGAGGCTCCGTGGACGAGCCCTAATTTGAATAGTATTAATTCAAAAAGTATAGGGAATTCCAAAAAAAATCAAAAACTCAGGTAGGAGTTTTCCAGATACATCTGTTCTATTAGCAAAAGTTAACTTACAAAAAATGAAAATACAGCATCAGATAAAACGTATGAAGGTCATTATGGCCTTATTGGCAATGATGCTGTTTGTCGGTTGTCAGGAGGAATATATCCACATCACCCAGCCGGATCAAAAGAATTCATTCGCTGCTAATGACACCCTGGCCGAACTCATTTTAAGGGTGACGATGAAAGATGGTTCCTTCGACAATTTTCTTGATGAATGCAGTGCAATTAGTATAAAATTTCCATATTCGGTGCGGATAAGAAATGAGGATATTACCATTACTTCAGTGGAGGATATTAATGAGCTTGAAGAAGAATACCTTCCTTTCGAAGGGTCCATAAGGTTTAACTATCCGGTAACTGTTATTTTCAGTGATTATTCAGAATCTGTCATTTCAAACCGCGGTGAATTGCAGCGTATACAAAACCAATTCAGTAATGAATATGATGAGGATTTGGATATCGAATGCATTGATTTTGTTTATCCCATCGAGATAAGCATATATAATACAGAATTTCAAAAGCCCGATTTTGTTATTGTGGATAGTGATAAGGTTTTCCATGGAATTCTTAAAAAAGCTAATGATCTGGTAGTTGAAATTACATATCCTGTTAGTGTTGAATTATGGGATGGAGACAGAATAAGCGTCCAAAATAACACAGAACTCGAGAATGAAATTTTGAATGCAATGGGAAAATGCGATGAGGATGACTTCAATGTTGACTATTATCAGGACATTCAATCGCTAAGCTCAGGTTCATGGAGAATCACTCTTTATAGTGATACCACTGATGAAACTTCCGCTTTCACCTTGTTTCTTTTTGAATTTAACCCAGATTTCACCATACAGGCTGTTTCCGGCTCAGAAACCTTCCGGGGAACCTGGGAGCCGGATTTTGAGGAAAGCATGAAAGTTGCTGAAATAGAGTTTGATACCGATGATAATTCTCTGATTTGGCTCAATGAAGAATGGGAAATTTTAGTACTAAACGATGAAATCATTATTCTGCAAGCTGAAAGCGATTCTGAAGGAAGGATAAAAAAACTTAATCTGTCAGGAACAGATTGATTGAATCGTTGAATATAATTTTTGAACTAATAACATTTAAATGAAATAATCATGAAAAAGATGAGTATGAAAACCCTTGCAATTTTTACATTGATTTTTACAGGACTGGCCTTTTATGGCTGCGAAGAATCTACTAATGATATTAATAAATCTGCGGATGGTCCCGGAAAATTAAAAATCCTTCTCACCGATGCACCTTTCCCAACCGATCTGGTTGATGAGGCCAATGTAGTGATCAATAAGATTGACATTCGCAATCAGAACCACGAAGATGATGGGTATCCTTTTATTACTTTAATGGAGGAAGAAATGTCATTTAACCTGCTGGAGCTTACCAACGGAGTAACTGCTGAACTGGTTGATATCGAGCTGGATTCGGGGAGTTATGACCTGGTGCGCTTATATGTTTCCGAAGCCAGCATCCTTTTAAAAGATGGTACGGAGCATGACCTGTTCGTTCCCAGCGGAGCCCAGACAGGAATTAAGATATTTATTGATCCGGCTGTTATGGTAGCAGGAGGATTAACCCCGGAATTAATTCTGGACTTCAATGTAAGTAAGTCTTTCATTGTAAAAGGGAATCCGAACTCACCTGCCGGCATCAAAGGCTTTATCTTTAAGCCGGTAATCAAAGCCACAAACAAGGCCACATCGGGAAGGTTAACCGGATATATTACAGATACCAGCGCCGTTGCCTTAGAAGAAGCTGAAGTATCTCTGCTGGTTGCAGACACCGTTTACACCTCTTCTTTTACAGATACCCTGGGTGCCTATAGCGTAATAGGAGTAGATGCCGGCACTTACGATGTAGCATTTACCAGAGAAGAGTTTGTAAGCGACACCATCATGGATGTAGAAATTATTGAAGGAAACACTACCAACTTAGATGCACAACTAACTCCATTAGAGGAAGAGGAAGAAAATGAAGAAGGGGAAGAGGGGGCTTAATTGATATTAAGCCAGAATTGAAACCCATGTTATAAGAATAGCATGGGTTTTTTTATCCCTCTTTTTTGAATCCCTGGTTTCCGGGATTACCTGTTTTTAGAAACTATTTCAATTGGCAATTGAAGCCCCCTCGGGGAAATAGCCGACACAAAACTTGAACAACATGTTGGTTAATGTTTTAAATTAAGCGCCTACATATAATTTGTCCAATACCCACCCTTTTATCTTGTCGCCGATATCCAGGCACTTTTCCATTAGCCCTTTTCTCAGAAATGAATTATCATCCCGGTAGTTTCAAGGGATCCAAACTTAATCAAGAGTATGTTTGTTATAAACAAAAGTTGTAAGTAAAATCTTACAGATGAAGAAAATAGTTTAGCAGTGATGAGCGTTATAGAAAGAAACTGTCCGCCAAAAGAATATGGATTATGAAAAAGAAGAAGAACGGCAAGATAATCGAAATAAAAAAAGGAGATATTACCCAGCAAAGTGATATGATAGCAATAGTGAATGCAGCCAATGCAGAACTTCTTCCAGGGGGAGGGGTTGCTGGTGCGATTCACAGGGCCGCAGGTCCGGAACTTGTGAATGAAAGTGCCCCACAAGGCCCTATTAAACCGGGCCAGGCAGTAATAACAAAAGCATACAATCTACCCAATCAATTTATCATACATTGCCTGGGGCCCGTATATGGCAAAGATAAACCAGAAGAAGAACTGCTGGCAAATTGTTATGCAAATTCCCTGAAAGTAGCCGACTGGAAAAGCATCACTTCTATTGCCTTTCCCGCAATTTCCACCGGGGCTTTTGCTTATCCCCTGGCTGAAGCGGCTGACATTGCTATCAAAACGATATTGCATAATACATCAAGCCTGAAAAAAGTAAAAATAATCAGAATGGTCCTTTTCAGTGAAATGGATTACAAAATGCATCTTAAGGCATTCGAAAAACACCTGAAAAAAAAGTGATTACCTGATTAAAAAAATATAAGCTATTTTCATAAAAACTCCTTCTCATATTTATTTTTGGACATATATATTCTACTTTTATACTTACTTGTTACCTTTGCGAGGAGTATAAAAAGTAATTCTGTCGTTAAATCAATCCACGATCATGACTGACATAGAAATAGCCCGCCGGAAACCTATGCTTCCCATTGAAGAAATAGCTGCTAAACTAAACATCTCTTCCGGTCAGTTGCATCCTTATGGTAAGCACATCGCAAAATTGCCGCTGCAACTGGCAAATAAAAAGGAAGGCCGCCTGATCCTGGTTTCAGCCATCTCTCCTACCCCGGCCGGAGAAGGTAAAACAACCATATCGATAGGTCTCTCCGAGGGCCTTAACCGTCTGAATAAGCAGTCCATCGTAGTTTTACGTGAACCCTCCCTCGGTCCTGTATTCGGAATCAAAGGAGGAGCAACAGGTGGTGGCTATGCGCAGGTTGTCCCCATGGAAGATATCAATCTGCATTTTACTGGTGATTTTGCTGCTATCGAAAAAGCGCATAACCTGCTGGCAGCACTGATCGATAACAATCTGCAAAGTCGAACCCATTCAATCGGGATCGATCCTCGAACCGTGAACTGGAAAAGGGTGATGGACATGAATGATCGTACCTTGCGAAGAACAATCATTGGCCTGGGAGGCACAACTTCCGGGGTACCCCGAGAAACAGGATTTGATATTACTGCCGCTTCCGAGATCATGGCGATCCTCTGTATTACAGATGACATGGCTGATTTAAAAAAACGCCTGGGAAATATCTTCATCGGGTATACTTACGATAAAAAACCGGTCTATGTGCGCGATCTTAATGCGCAGGGAGCTATGGCAGTGCTTTTGAAAGATGCAGTGAAGCCCAACCTGGTGCAGACCCTGGAAGGGAACCCGGCCATCATCCATGGTGGTCCGTTCGCTAATATCGCACAGGGAACCAATTCAGTGATCGCAACCCGCATGGGACTGAGTATTTCCGACTATGTTGTAACAGAAGCAGGATTCGGTTTCGACCTGGGTGCTGAAAAGTTTTTCGATATCAAGTGCAAAAAAGCCGGTTTGAATCCCGGGGCAGTCGTACTTGTAGCAACGGTTCGTGCTTTGAAATACCATGGGGGTGTACCTGTGGAAGAGCTCAATCATCCAAATGTAGATGCATTGAAAAAAGGACTGGTTAACCTCGACAAGCACGTGGAGAACATCCGGAAATTTACCGGTGCATGTGTGATCGGGATCAACAGGTTCAAAACCGATACCGATGAAGAAATACAGGCCATCCTTGATCATGCCGCCAAACTGGAGGTTCCGGCTTCTGTAGCTGAGGTATGGGCCCGAGGCGGTGAAGGAGCCCTCGATCTGGCCGAAAAGGTTGCAGATGTAGTGGACAGGAATAATGAACCCTACCATCCACTTTACGACTGGAACTGGCCTACAGAAAAAAAGATTGAAACCATAGCAAAAGAAATCTACGGCGCAAGCGCTATTGACTATACTGCAAAAGCAAAGCAGGATCTTAAAAAGATCAAGGATCTGGGACTGGATAATCTGGCGGTTTGCATAGCGAAAACACAAAAATCACTCTCCGATAATCCTGCCCTTTTGGGCAGACCCAAGGATTTCGTAGTTACCGTTCGGGAAATAGAGATTGCCTCCGGTGCAGGATTCGTGATCCCCATTACCGGAAACATCATGAGGATGCCCGGACTCCCGGCAAAACCGGCAGCAGAAAACTTCGACATTGACGATGAGGGGAATATTTCCGGATTGTTTTAACCATCCCTGCTTTAATTGTGCTCCCGGGAAAAGTCATGAATGGAAGAATGAACCCGGATACCCAAATAATCTTTCAAAAGTCTTTTTCTTTTAGAATTATCATGTGATTACTTTAGATTAAGAAATCATATGATCATAAGGAAAAAAACACTTTCTTTCCTTTCATTCATTAATTGCCGGAAGCCATAAAATATTTCCCGCTCTTCATTCATTAGGGTCTAATTGTTTATGTCGGTAGGAACATCTTCATTATTTTTAATAAAAAAATCATTTTTCACATCTCATTTTAATTAAACAATAATCTTATGAAAAAAGTACTAACTTTTGCAATCGTATTTCTTCTATTTTTAATAAGCACCAGTTGCGATAAAAATAGAAACAGAATTTTTTCGGGTTTAATAGTGACGGATATATATGGGCAAACCCAGGGTATTGATGGAGATGAGGATGGTGACTGGCAGTTTAATGATCGCTTTAACAAAACTGTAACTGAATTATTTCAGGAAGAATTTGTGAGGGAGCATATGGCCCTTAGCGATACTTCTTTTAGAAAACCATCAGAGGGAAGTATGGGATCTTTACAAATATCCGCTTTCCCCAATCCTGCAGTTGAATCAATACAATTATTTATAGGTCATGACTTCGAAGCATCTGCCAATGTTAAATTGGCTTTGGTTAACGAGGATTACAAATCTTTTCTGAATTACGAATTGGACTTGCCTCCCGGAAGTGTAATTTTTTCAATCAATCTGGTTGAACTGGGAATAAACAGGGATATTTTATACCGAATCTATTACATAATTGAGGATATTACCTCCGGAGACAAACATTATGGACATGGAGATATTTTGCTGAAGGATTGATGGATTAGGGGTTTGGGGGGATTGGAATGATGGGGAGATGGGTTGATGGTTCCCGCCTGCCAACGCGTTGGCCTATGCTTCGGCGGGCAGGTATGGTTGATGGTTTATGGGTTTATGGTTGACTGGTGGACCTGAGATATCGGCGGCATTTAAGAAAATCTTTAGAAAAAATTTATATTTAATAAGGCTGGAATTATGGCTTGATAATTATCTTTAGTACGAATTTAGGTATTAAACAAAATATTATCTCTCATGTCATACATGGGTTAACAAAAAAGATTGAACTCTTCTTAAATATCAAAAGCCTCAAAAAATGACAAAACACATAACCACCCTTTTCTTCCTGGCATATATATTTTCAGTCGTAACCATAGCCCAGAACCAGGTATCCGGAACCGTTTATGAAGATCTGAATGAAAATCAGAAGCTGAACAGGAAAGAGCAAGGAATTCCCGGGGTAGCAGTTTCCAACGGAACAGAAGTAGTCTTAACCGATGAGAAAGGAGAATATACTTTGCCCATAGGAAATGACAATATAGTTTTCGTAATCAAACCTTCCGGATTTAAATTCCCGGTAAACGAGTACAATTTACCTCAGTTTTATTACATTCATAAGCCTGAAGGTTCTCCGGCTCTCGAATTCGCAGGCACACCCCCAACAGGCCCTCTGCCCGATGAGATCAACTTCGGACTGATTCCCCAACAGGAATCGAACTCTTTTAGGATTCTTGCCTTTGGCGACCCCCAACCCTATACCAAACAGGAAATGGAGTATTTTCACCGTGCTGTAGCTTCCGAATTGAAGGACGCTCAGAATGTGGAATTTGGCATTAGCCTCGGCGACCTTGTCGGAGATGATCTGAATCTGTTTCAGCCATATAAAGAGGCCGTTCAGGAGGTGGGAATTCCATGGCATAACGTGCTTGGCAACCACGACATAAATTTTGATGTGCAACATGACTCCCTGACAGATGAAACCTACGAAACACATTTTGGTCCTGCGACCTACTCTTGCAATTATGGCAAAGTCCATTTTATTATCCTCGACGATATTTTGTATCCCGATCCCAGGGATGGCGAAAGTTACTGGGGCGGATTACGCGAAGATCAGTTCCGTTTTATCGAAAATAACCTGAAATATGTTCCAAAGGATCACCTGATCGTTCTGTCCATTCATATCCCGTTTAACGATAACAAGGATCACGGCCCCTTTAATTTTAACCACCAGGTCCGGCTATTTAAGCTCTTGAAAGATTTTCCCCATACCCTGTCATTATCGGCTCATACTCACCGCCAAAATCAACTTCTGCTGGGTTCCGAAGAGGGTTGGCAACAAAAAGGAGTTCATCATCACTATAACGTTGGCACTACCAGCGGCGACTGGTACAGTGGGAGGCTTAATGAAAAAGGGATCCCTGTTTCTACCATGAGAGATGGAACCCCAAAAGGTTATGCATATATAAATTTTGACGATAACCGATATACTATCGACTATAAGGCTTTTGATAAAGAACCCGAATATAAAATGGCGCTTTTCACTCCCAACCTGGTGGTCCAGAACACCTGGGCCAATGCTCAGATTGTGGTGAATTTTTTTATCGGCAGTCCGAACGATTCCCTGGTATATAAAATCGATGATGGCGAGTGGGAAAAAATGCGTCATAATCCCCGTCACGATCCATTCTATGTCAAAGAAATCGTGGAGTGGGATTTCACCGAGGAACCCATCCCTGGCCGCAGACCCTCAAATCCGGTGGAAAGCTCACACACTTGGACAGGGTTTCTGCCTACCGATCTGGAACTTGGAGAACATACGGTGTATATTAAAGCATATGATATGTTTGGCCGGGAGTATAGGGCTGAGAGAAAATTCAGGGTGGTTGAGAGGGAGTTTTGAGGAAGGAGAGAATGTAGTGGGAGAATGTGGTGGTATAGTGAGATTAAGATAATAAGGGAGTAATAAAAAGGCAATGATGGCAACCGGTCATCCAGTGGTGGTGAGCGGAGTCGAAATAAGTCGAGATGGATAAAGGGGTTCAATGATGCCCTGGTTCCGGGAGCGACGTATTGCCGGAACCTAATTTGTAAGTACAGTCGATCCATAGAATCCTCGGTGAAAGTCAGGTCATCATCTGGAACCTCTTCTAAAAATCTGAAAGCCTGAAGAAACTGAAGGGAAGAGGAACTATGAATTAAGGTAGTTATATGGAAAAAAGTATTTATGCGTAAATCACTGAATTTGCGCAAATATTCTTGTTTTCTATTCGATGATTTTGTAAATTAGGCACTTAACTGAACCTAAAAAACCTCTTCATGCAACGGTCAGGGTTAAACATCCTGTATCTTCTTCTCCATCATTCATTTTATAGGAATGGACCCAGACCTGATTATTCCCTCCTAAACCTAATCCTAACATCTTCTTATTATGAAAAGCACCTTATTTTTTCTGGTTCTCCTTATTGGGTCTTTTTTTGGAGCACAGGCTCAGGACCCTGCCGATGATCCTTTATCTGAAACCTATATCATAAGTAACGGAGGGGGTGATGAACTGGCTACGATGGCTTCGTGGTATCCGGGGATAAAGATCCTGAAATATTATAAAGCCCATGAAAAATATACAAATGATACACTCATTGAGGCGCTGACATGGAGGGGGGAAGGATCCTGCGAAATCTCTGATTTGAATCTTTACGACCTGGATAATAATGATCTGGATGAGTTTATTCTCGCATGGATCACCAATAACATGGTTAAAATGGCCGTGCTGAAATTGGATCCCGCCAACATGTATGTGGATCCGGAAAATGCATGGGAAAAAATATCCCTGGCGGAGAAATCAACTCCGGCGGTTTATGAACCGGCTCACTGGTCTGTCATGAGAGACATATTTGTCAGAGGAGCCAGGCTCGATGCAGATTCAACCGGTGAATTCGTGATGGCTTATTGGGCTCAGGATGGGATGATTGAAATTACAGCCTACGATGTAGACTCATCACTCAATATCATTGAAATGGGATCTGTTCGCGACCAGCTGGTTACAGAACCTCCGAAAATGAATTTATGCGAAGACATGACCTCCCTGTTCCATCTGCAATGTGCAGATTTTAATGGAGACGGGATTGACGAGATCCTCCTTACCGGCCACACTGCCATTGAACCGGAAGGATGGCAGATATTCGCCAATGTATATGCATGGAACAAAAACAGTGGAAACCTTGAAGCTATAGCAAGTAAGGAGATCTACACCCAGACCGATCCCGGCTACGGTATCGGCAATATGAATTCTGCTGCGGGATATTTTCATTCTCCCGACAGGCAATCCGCCGTGGTCAGTATCTTTCAATACCATACTGATGTTTATGGCAGCGGAGTAGGTTCGGATACCATCTCCAACATTCTCCTGCCCCTTGTAATGGACGAGCATTTGAGTGAAATTATACCCGGTGAACCGGTCTTTCAGCGACAGGATACGATTCCCCCGAGGTGTTATTATGAACGCTCAAGTACGCTGACTGCCATTGATATAAACAATAACGGAAAAGAAGAGCTTTTATCGTCTTTCGCCTTTTACGGTAAACTTCCAACACTCAAAATATACCAGGGAGAATCCTCAGCAGGCTTTGCATTGTATGCCAATCTAGACAATGCAGCTGAAGAATTTTACGGAAATGTAGGAGTTGGAGATTTTCGAAGGGATTCGACAGACGGCAACCCTCAGGTCGAATTGATCATCATAACGGCCGAAGGCTGGTCTCAGGGATCGGGAAAGATGTATCAGATCAGCACACATTCAGACGGTTCATTTGATAAGCTGGAATTAATAAATGGTTACCTGGGCACGGGCTCTGATCTGGAACTCCAAAAAAAATCCTGCCTGATATCGGGTAACCTCGACCAGGATATTCGCATTGGCAAACCGAAACGTTATTCGTTTACCAGCATCCTTCAGCCCCTGGTAATACTCAATGCGCCTCCGATTCATTTTGACATTTTCGATGGAGAGAAATATGATGTTTGTCGGAGCTATAATGAAAATAAATCAGAGTTTGTGGCCAAATATATCAAACAAACTCAGCAATCAACCGAAGTCCGCACGGAAGTTAACCGCGACTGGAGCCTGTCTGCAAGCATCAATTCAGGCTTCAGTTTCTGGGGTGTATCTTTAAGTGCCTATCTTAGTCAGACCTATGGAGAGCAGTTCTCCAAAGTGGAAGGATCTTCCAGGACCGTCACCGTTGGTTTCGAGATTGATGCCAGTGTTGACGATCAGATATATGCCACCGTTATGGACTATGACCTGTGGGAATATCCCGTTTACGGTAATACTAAAATTCAGGGACATGTGCTTGTGGTTGAACCTCAGATCGTAAAAAACAGCTGGTTCGACAGCAAGAGCTGGAAGGGATATTCCTATTTACCCAATCATGAAGTCGGTAATATTTTATCCTACAGACGTTACCCTATGCTCTCAGACAATCCCCTGATGGTCGAAAAGATTAAAGGCGATTATGGTTTGGAAACCAGCTTTTTGTTAAGTGGAAATTCTTCCTACGAATGGTTTCTTAATTTCACTGACTTTACTGATCAAAGTGTTACCACTACCAAGGAATTTTCACGTGACTGGGGAGCATCGGTAAGCGGATGGGGCTCCGGAGTCAGCCTGGACGGAAGTTATAACAGTGAGGATATCAATACCCAGCGTACCACCGTAGAAAATGGCATTGACCTCAGTGTTAAAATGGCTTCTGTGGACATGAGCCTCGGGGAGACACGGTATGAAGTGACTCCATATGCTTACTGGGCCTCCAATGGTGCACTCGTGATCGAATATGCAGCAGCACCCGATCTCGCAGGTCCGGGCGGAGAAGACACCTGGTAGGATACCCATTACGGTTATTTTCCCTATCCTGCTCTCTTCCTCCCCTGGCGCTACGACCCGGAGAAA
>CAZQOV010000095.1:0-9131 GCA_964595055.1 uncultured Bacteroidaceae bacterium
GATGACTGTTCTTGATCCTGACTACAAAGGATTTGACATCCTCGATGAGATTTAATATACCTTTGTGTGAGAGGAAAGTAAGAAATATGGTCTTTTGTTTATGTATGCTGTAATAAGCAAGATGATGTGTAGAAAAAATCAATGAATATTTTGATGGAATCCATGGTTCATGAACATGTATTCCTATAACAATTTTCATTTATGTATATTGATCTTAATGAAAGTGTAACTTAAAATATTAATATTATGGATATAAGAGAAGAATTTGAAGCAAGAATTAAAAGACTTGAAGATTTCATTGAAGACAAAGGCTTAGGCTCTAAGCAGTTAAGTAAAGCGAAAAAGGCGCAAAGGGGTATTAATGCCGCTGTTTTCCTGGGAGGCTTGATTACAGTAGCCGGGATTACAATCTGGGCACTTAGCAGGGATGAGGACGAGGAGTAGATGTTTATGATCGCTGAAGAAATTTTTAGAGTTGGAGGTTTGGGAGTTGTGTGCTCCTGGGAGGACACAGGAGGATGTTACACAGAGGGACCGAGGACACTGGGGACCACGGAGGAAATATGGAATAGCAGGACGGTTTGGAGTCGCGTGCTCTTGGGAGGACGCAGAGAGGGTAATCGTTTATTGTATTGTTTGCATCCAGGTTTTTACATCCTTTATAAGTAATGAAACATCCGGATTTTTGTAATATTTTCTGTTACCTTCGCCTTCAATATAGGTTGTAAGCCTGTATTGTTTGGGTCCCCAGTCAATCAAACACCAATTTGTTTTGGAAGAAGGATTATATTCTATAACAGAAAGATTATTTGAGAGTAGTATTAGTTTATAGTCTTCAGGGTTCAAAATTTTAGACAATTCGCCTCCAATGCTCATCTTGTCGTAGTCTTAATGGTTAGGTGTTATAAAAATAATATTTTTTTTTATAATGATGACTTGATTTTGTGATTATTTATGTTAAATGAGGGGAGATTGACAAGAATTATGAAATTAGCAAAAGTCTCCGTCTTAGGGGTGATGTTAAGCGTATTAACATTTATCGTAATATCCTAAGGCATTGTGATTTACGGAAATATTATTGAATTTATTCTCTCTTAATCAAATAAATAATACATGAATTCTTTATATAAAATCATTTTATCCTTACGATCATTTTTCAGGCTGGTTTTGTAGAATGAAAGAAAAAGCTATGAGGGTTTTTGTGCAGATTCCTTAACAGATTATTATTCATGTTTTTAAACAATGCAGCTATTTCATTATAATAAATAGTGGTAGTTGCTTCAAATCCCGAATCATAGCCTACGATCAGCCATACTTCACCTGCATTATTGGTGATAAACTCAAAAGATTGACTGTGGGTGACGGTTTTTGGGGTATACACCTTTTGATTGGTATCGTTTGAAAAATCGCCCTGGACCAGCATGTCACTTCCACCCTGGCTCTGTCCGCCTTTATCAATATTCCTCCTGTAATATCCCATATTATCTTCTAAAGGTACAGGTTCACCGGCTGTAGCGGATTTTTATTTTTCCATCTCTTCAAAAGGATTCAAAAATTTCTCTTCACTTATATCCTCCTGGTTTCCCCTCCACATTTTTTCGCCAAAGGGCTGATCGGTTGTGTCCCAATAGATTTCTACAGTAACATCATCGGGATCGGGGAAATAGATTGATAAACTGACCTGGTTGTCTTTTATCACATAGGGGATACCGCTTTGTTTAATATGCTTGTAATAGTCAATAAGAATATCATGCGTAGGGACCTCAAAAGCCACCTGCTGCAATTGTCGGTGATCAATGTGAGGAAATTCCTTTACCCTTGACTCCAGGAGAACCAGCTCATGGTGCTTGTTGGAGGCACTCATAAAGATCCGCCGAAGGCCATCATAAACCACTTCTTCGGTGGTGTGGAATTTCAGGTGATCCTCATAAAAGGCCTGTGATTGATCAAGATTGCTTACCATCATGACAATGTGGCCATTCATGATGCGTATTTCGGGGGAGGAATTATTCTGCCTTTGGTAGCTTATTTTCGCCTGGATATTATCATTTTCTGACTTCTGAGTATTATCATCACCGGTCTGTGCCTGACAGGCCGAAAGGATGATCAATAAGCTCAGCACTTGTAATACTTGGGTTTTCATGTGTTTCATATGTTTGTTTATTAATGAAACCCCTGGCAATGGATATTGTTTTTCATGCGAAGAGTTTATTTCACACCGCTCACCTACCGCTCACCTCTTACCGTTCCCCACTCCCACTTCCTTTGTGCACCACCCTGCTCGCATCCATAAGTCCGTGCTGCCCGGCATACTGATATGCCTGATGCATAAAAGCCTGTAAGCGCAGGTCTATTGAAGCATCTTCCTGTCCGTCATATGCGATCATTACCATTGGGATATTCCTATGGTCCGCGCGGAAACTCCTGCTTAACGAAGATACCACTGTTCCCGGCATGCAGGTAAAGGGTTCAATATTGGCTATTCCTGAAATGCCGCGATTTGTCAGAATTGTTGATGTGCCCAGATTTGGGGCAGGATCACCATCGTAATATCTGTGAATATAAGGCCCACAGGCCTCCAGCATTTCGTGTACAGTGAGCTCAAGATCATTGTCGAACATATGATGTACAGGCTTGGTAATCTTCCAGGCAGACTTGTTCTGAATGTATTCCTGTAGTTTTGATCGAAGGAAGCCTTTATAATCACTTTTCCATCTGCTGTCGCGCGTATACCTGATGGTAGAGTAACTGAGCCACTCGGCCAATCCAGCTATCCAGGTTTCTGCACCGAATTTTTCCAGACGGTCTACCAGAAAGGCGCTGCAATAAGGGTTATCACGCATAAATATTTCTCCGAGCACAGCAATTACCGGCTTTCGTTTTCCATTCACAATAGGAATTTCGGAAAAAGACCTGCCAATTTGTTCGACAACCTCCGGGAGAGCTTTTGCCTGGTTTTCCAGACACTTCACCATTTCATCCAGTCCTTGTTGATAGACTTGATCGGTGGTTCCGGGAATCAGCTCATAGGGTTTGTGTTCCTGTTTGAATTTTCTCAGTAAGTCAAGAGCCACAAAGCCTTTCCAGCAATTAAAACGGAAATTGGTTCCATGTCCTGCAGAAATATCTTCATAAGAGTTTTCATTTCCGGGGGAGATGATCTCTGCTTTTTCAAATCCCAGCCTGTCGAACAGCACCCGTTGGAACTTGTTGTATTGTCCGAACCTGCATGGACCATTATGGTCGGGCATGAAGAAGCTCGTTTTGGCTGGGTCTGTATCTGGTTCCATCAATTTTTTCAGAAAGCTTCCTGTGGTGCAGATCATAGGAAAGCATTCCCTTCCGGAAGTATATTTTTTTGCAATTTGGAGGTCTTCGTCGTTTTGCATTGGCAGCGATTCAGAGTCGATACCGAAGCTTCGGGCTACAGCGGCAACCAGGTGCGAAGCATCGTTCATGTATGGCAGCCATAGTTTTCTTCCTTTGAGAGGTGAAGTTTTCGATTTTCCCGGTCGGTGGATCTTTTCAGGGCCCGTGCGGGAATTATGGGAGCTCCTGAGACTATCGAGGAAGGCCTCATATCTTGTAATCATACCTGCATCAGCACTGTGCTCATCTATCTCAATCTCCATCCAGGGTTTTCCCGACATTTCTTCAGCAACAAAATGAGAAAGAAAAGAATCAGGTCCGCACCTGAAATTACCCATATAAATGGCATGCAGTCTTTTATCCCTCGCCACAATGCGGGCTGCCGCCAGGATTCGCTGACCATTGGGCCAATACATCATGTGATAGTCACCAGTGACCTGTTCTTCTTTGAGAGGGAGATAATCCATTGGTAAAGGCAGGACATCCATATTGATCAGTTTATCAACAAGACTCAGGTTTAGTGCCGGATCACCGGTGTTGTAGGGCCTTCCTATTATCACCAGACATTCTTTATCTTCTGGCAAAGTAGACAGAATCTCACGTCCCCGGATTGCAATTTTCTCCTCAAACTGTTCTTGTTTGAGGTCAGCAAGATGCATGGCATTCCTGATTTTCTTTTTCGGGATATTGAATTTTTTTCCTATGCCTTCGTAGAGTTCCTGAACTGTCAACTTGCCAAAATACCTGAAATTCAATGCCGGTATGAGTAATTTCCTGCGTTTTTCTTTTTCCAGGGATGCTTTTACCATGAAAGGATAAGTTTGCACCCAGGGACAGTTACAGTTGCTGGTAGGATTATTTTTCTCTGCTTTGGCGTTAATTATGAATGGGGTGAAAACATAATCCACATTATCATTAGCCAGGAGCTCATAAATATGACCATGCATCACTTCCACCGGGAAGCATGTTTCAGCAACGATGGAATTCAGGGCTTTTTTGATGGTTTTATTGTTGGTTTCTTCAGAGATAATTACCTGGAATCCCAATTCTTCAAAGAAGGTTTTCCAGAAAGGGAACTGCTGATAGAAGACCATGAGTGCACGTGGTATTCCCAAGACGATTTTTCCACTCTGACGAGGGAGATTCGCAAAGCCTTCCATCAGGAACTTCAGTCTTTCATCAAAGTAATTCGGGATATCTTTTCCCTTTCCCTTTCTTTCATCAATCTCATATTTTTCACATCTTCCTCCGTAAAAAAGAGGCTTTTTTTCTCCTTTTATTTTGATGCGACGGATCTCACAATGGTTGGAGCAGGCTTTACAGGTAAATCTATCGACAGAATATGGGACCCTGCTAATATCAAATCCTTTGAATTTTGTTTGCCGTTTGTTTTGTTGTACATAATCCCGGGCCAGCATAGCTACACCAATGGCTCCGGTTACGTCAAAGTGAGGCGGGATATGTATTTTCTTGCTGGTAACCTGTTCAAAAGCCGCCACTACAGCAAGATTGTTTGCCACTCCTCCCTGGAAAAGTATGTGATTGCCGATTCTTTTTTTCCTCACCACCTTTTGAATGTAATTGTGTACAATTGAATAAGCGAGTCCTCCAATCAGGTTTTCTTTCCTGACCCCTTTCTGCTGGAACGAGTTTAGGTCCGATTCCATAAAAACCGTGCAGCGATCACCCATCCCGGCCGGTTTATCAGCTTTCAGGGCCATGTTGCCAAACTCTTCGATGATGTTTATTTCAAGTTTCTCGGCCTGTTCTTCCAGGAAGGATCCGGTACCTGCGGCGCATACCTTGTTCATCTCAAAATCGACTACGATTCCATTATCGATGCTGATATATTTTGAATCCTGTCCGCCAATCTCGAAGATTGTATCTACATTCGGATCGTAGGCAATTGCTGCAGTGGCCTGTGCAGTGATTTCATTTCTGATGAGATCAGCCCCGATAAAGTCACCGGTAAGATACCTTCCCGAGCCGGTGGTGCCGGCCGCTTTAATGATAACGCGCCTGCCGACTTCTTCGCCGATCTCCTGCATTCCCCTGCGTATCGCCTCGAGTGGCTTACTGGCGGTTGGCAGATAACGACGGGCAACAACCCGGTTTTGATCATCTATAAGGACTACATTGGTGCTGAGTGAGCCAACATCCAGTCCCAGAAATACAGGATATGGCTTTTTGCCGGGCGGTATCCTGAATAATTCTTTGTTATAATTTGCATCCGGTGTGTGAAAAGGTTTATGGCTTCTACCTCTCGACTTTTCACCGGAAAGGTAAGTAGAAAGCTTGTGAGTCCCAATGTACTTATTTTCTTTAATATTTGACTGATCAAAAAGATTATATAAGGCACCGATGGCTCCCATGGATGCATGATATTCAGGAATAATGAGATCATCCTCACCGGCATGAAGCAATTCTTCGAAAGCCCTGACCATTCCGGCATTGGCAGCAACACCCCCCTGGAAGATGACCGGGAACTCAATTTTTTTACCCTTCCCGAGTGTACCTATGAAATTCCGGGCTACAGCAAAACAAAGTCCGGCGACGATATCCTCTACCGGTGTGGCGATCTGCTGCAAATGGATCATATCACTTTTGGCAAATACACTGCATCGGCCGGCAATCCGTGGAGGGTTTTCAGATTTTAGGGCCAGCTCACCAAACTCATTTTCGATTGAGATGCCGATCCTTTTAGCCTGCTGATCGAGGAAGGAACCTGTCCCTGCAGCGCATAGTGAGTTCATTTCGAAATCGGAAAGCCGGGAGCCTTCGGGCTCATTATTTTCTTTTTCCCCCCCACTTTCCATAATGATCAGCTTTGAATCCTCACCACCCATTTCTATGATGGTTTTAACCTCTGGATAAAGCTTTGACACTGCTGAGGATTGAGCAACGATCTCATTGATGTAATGACCTCCAACAAGGGTTTGCGCCAGCTTGCCCCCGGTGCCTGTAATACCTATCAAACCGAATTTACCGGAAGAGTAGTTTAATTCCAGTTCCTTTAATAACTGCAATAAGAGTTCAAAAGGTTTTCCGTGACAATAGTCATATCGGTTTTCAATGATGGTCCGGTTAGGGCCCATCACCACAGTGTTAATGGAAATGGAGCCGATGTCGAATCCCAAGTGAAGGGATGGGTTTATGATGGGCATTTTTGAAGAGTTGCAGTTTTCATTACCTCAATATATATAAACACCGCCGGTGTTGAAGAGAGCTTGTAAAAAACAAAAAAACAAGTTACAAAAAATCTACATTTTCGCAAAAATCAGGATGGCTGTCTTTGCATCTGAAGTGACCAGGTTTTGGTGTTTTTGCCCGGTCTCTGTTAAATCTTGGCATTAATTTTCGTTTTTAACATAATATTAATAGATTGAATTCCGTCTTTTACCAGCCATGTTTTGTTCTTATTATTAAACGTCGACTGGAAAATTAAAAACCTATCAAGATGAAAAAAACAATTTTTATGAAAATCACTTCTTTGAGCCTGTTGTTGGCTTTTTTATTGTTGATTTCCTGTGAGGAAAAAGAGGATATACAACCAGATCATAATACGAAAATCAAAGCCGTAGCTTTCTATGATCAAACAAACCTGAAAAAATCTTCTTTTTCAGGATCTGAAATTGTGCTGGAATCTTTCATGATCGTTATGGAAGAAATAGAATTTGAATTTGAGGATGATGATAAAGAAATAATGGGAGAAGATTATGCTTCTGATATTGAATTAGACGGACCTTTTGAACTGGAGCTAATGGATAATGGTGAAAGTCTTGAGGAGATTATAGCCACCGTTAATCTTCCGCATGGTGATTATGACGAGGTGGAATTTGAGATCGAAACCGGAAAGGATCCGGGATCAGAAATGTTTGAAAAATCGATAATGGCAAAAGGCAGCTTAAATGGGACCCCTTTTGTTTTCTGGACGGACGGAACCGATGATTTTGAACTGGAATTTGAAGGAAATAATAAACTTACCATCGATGGGGTTAAGGAAGCCATAGTAACACTGTCGTTCGATCTTTCAAAGGTTTTTGATGTTCATCTAATCGGGATAGATCTTTCAGGACTTTCGGATGTGGATGGAGATGGGACCATCGAGATCAATCCCTATAGTGATGATGACTTTTCTGAGCTTTCAGATGATCTCTGGGAACGCTTTAAAGATAGTATGGAAGCCTGGGAAGAATATAATGATCAAGATGACGATGACGATGACAATGATGAGAACGACGATGACGATGATCAGAATGACGATGATCAGAATGATGATGATGAGGATAAATAGATTTGGCCTTAAAATAAGCAGAGACGTACGATCGCACGTCTCTGCTTGATTATCCCAAGGGTCTTGAAAAACTCAGACCTTCCTGCCCACATGGAATACATACCCGTAGGACTCCTCAAACTTATCGCACAAATCAGCTTCATGTTGGGTCTCCCATCGGGCGCTAAAGGATTGTCACCGGCGTAGCGCAGAGCCTCTGCCCTTACAGAAAGCCCGGTGGGAAAGGAGGTACATAATAATTATTATCGAAAATTTCCCTGTTTTCATTATATTTGCGGTATATGAAAGTCAGAAAAAATATCTTCATACAGCTTCTGTTCATGGTTGCGTTTCTGGCATTTTTCGGCCATGAAACAACTGGTTTATTTGCCCCTGTGGATGTTACTATTGAGTTGGCGGACTTCCATTCGGGAACAAGGGGTAGTGAGACTCATTCTTAAAGGGATCAGGTTGGAGAGTGAATAAAAAGGGTCTTTTTACGGGGTGTTTGTTTTTACTGGAATTTATCATAATATCATACTAATCGTTAAATAAAAAAATCATGACTAAGGCAAAGATGTCAAAAACAAAACCTGAGCTTTTGGTACCGATAGATTTTAAAATTTTTTGTTTGAAAGCACTGGATTATGCGATAAATCTGCAGGCTGAAATTGATGCGAGGATTCACTTGCTTCATGTTATTGAATCTCAATCATGGTGGGATGACATGTTCAACCTTGATGAATATAAAAGAAATGCTAGCCGTAAGCTCATAGCTATGAAAGAAGAGCATAAATTACCTGAAAATACTGAAATAAAAGTCCTTGATGGCAAAGCACAAAACGAAATCACAAATTATGCAAAGGAAATAAATGCCCGTTATATTATTATGGCCGATAATTATCCTTTGGCTTCTGGTTCAAAGCGTTTAGGATCAACACTTTCTCAGGTAATCATGAAAGCTGAGGAACCGGTTATCAGCATTACCAATAAGGAGGACAGGATATTTCAAAACATTGTTGTTCCTCTTGATCTCAACCGTTCCAGTCGAATGCAGCTTTATAATTCCGTTGCCATGGCTTTGACCCATAATTCGAAAATTCATCTCGTTTCTGTACTTTTCGGTACAAGTGATTTGAAATCCAGTCGCATAAACCAAAAGATTGAAAAATACAAAAGAACATATGAGGAAAACGGGGTAGACTATCAGGTTGAATTATTGGTGAAGGAAGAAAACATGGCCTACAAATCCATACTCAAATACTGTGAGCAGAAAAATATTGATACCGTTTTAATTATGACGCATAGAGAATCGGCAACATTTGATAATTATCTGGGAGCTTTTGCCCAGCATATCATTAATGAAGCTACCATGCCGGTTGTATCCATCAACAATGCTTCAGCACAGTATTGGGAGAAGAATCTGGGAGATTCTAAAGATATTTCTTTTGGGTTATTCAACATCTAGGACCAGTTGGCAGTTGGCAGT
>CAZQOV010000095.1:9231-12085 GCA_964595055.1 uncultured Bacteroidaceae bacterium
TAAAGATATTTCTTTTGGGTTATTCAACATCTAGGACCAGTTGGCAGTTGGCAGTGGAGTCAACCTTTTTCTGCTGAAAATCGCACACCTATTATCCTTTATTGTTTACATTATTCCGGTATAATTTGTTAGCTTCATAGTATAGTCAAGATTAATACCATGAACAGGTCGACTTTTCTCCTGGTCATAGCATTTATTTTTCTCTGGAACTCCGGTTTCATTGGGGCTGAATACGGACTTCCTTACACCGGTTCCTTTACTTTCTTATTCTGGCGTTACCTGATACTAACATTGTTTCTCTTCATTTATCTTCATTTAAGGAATCGGTTTCAATGGTTGGGATGGTTATCAGCAGCTCCTCATATGCTGGTTGGGGTGCTGGCTCATGGCGTATGGCTGGCCTGTGTTCTTCTGGCACTTGAACAGGGTGTTCCTGCTGGCATAGTGGCCTTGATAGTTTCCTTGCAACCCCTCGCGACAGGGGCCTTTTCAGGGATTGTAACCGGTGAAAGTATCTCTATCCAGAGGTGGCTTGGTTTGATCATCGGGTTTACAGGGGTAAGTATTGCGGTGATCCACAGGATTAGCTTTACGAATAGCGGTTCGGTATTCGGATACCTGATACCTCTCGGGTCTGTTGTGGCTATTACAGCTGCAAGTTTGATCCAGAGGAAAATGGAACTGAATAAAAAATCAATAAAACCTCCACTTGACCTGGAGCTTTTCTATCAGTGTTTTGCTACAACTGTTTTTATGATCCTTCCTGCGATATTTGTTGAAAAACTCTATGTTGACTGGACTTGGGAATTTACATATATAATGCTATGGCTTGTTTTTGCCGTTTCTCTGGGAGCTTATGCACTAATGTGGCTTTTGATTGAACGAATGGATGCAACCCGGGTTGCCAGTTTATTCTATTTTGGTCCCCCGGTTACTATGCTGATGGCCTGGTTGGCATTTGGAGATAAACTTTTGCTTATGGATATTGCTGGCCTGGCAGTAGTTATGACGGGTGTTCTTCTTGCATACCATGATGGGAAATCTTCAGCAAAATAAGAGATTTTTCAGAGAGTTACGCACAGAGTAAAATGAAGATTATCATAATTTAAATCCGTCAAAAAAGGCTCGGAAATAGTATACGAAGCATATCAAAAGGAATTATTAATTTTTCGCTCCAGTCTAAGGATAAAACGATTTAAATGTAAACACAATAAACATAATTATGAGATGCTGATTATTTCATAAAGGAATCACGTAAACTCACCTACCGTGAAACTCTGGGTTACAATATGGGGATCCCGGTTGCCGGCGAAGAGAATTTTATTCTGATCCATTACGTTAAAGCCAATGATCCTGAAAAATATTTTGAGATGGAAAGAACCGCCTATATGCCACTCCATCAGCTTGCAATGGATAATAAAAACAGGGCAGGATGGTCTGTCTGGACTCCCTGGTTGCATGATGGAAACTCGACTACACTGCTATTATTGTGGATGGATTTACCTCCCTTGAACAAATAGATAATCAGGGTTATAACTCAATATATGAAGAGTTTATAAAAGATAAAACTGAAAAGGAAGTTGAAATACTTCAGAAATATTATGAGAAAACCGGTAAGATAAGAACAATTCTAAAAACACAGCTCTGGGCGTAAGTTGCCAGTACAACTCCCAGGAAATAATAATCTATAATTTGTACCATTCTATGAAAACGGGTAAGGACTGAATAGTGCTTTACCCGTTTTTTTATTTATTGATAAGTGCGAAACTTTAGTTATTTAATTATTTAATAAAATAAGGGAGTTATGGCCTATACATAATAGTTTCCAGGGATTCTTTTTCATTCTTAAAAAAAATCCAAAAAAAAAGTAGGGTAAAATTCTTTTCATGCGGTATGCATACAGAACGTTTTGTTAAACCTTTTTTAAAAATAGAAATCATGAAAAAAAGCATCCTGTTTATTACTGCATTTGCAACAGCATTTTTAATGAGTTGCGAAAAAAATCCCTCCTCTGATATTAACTTGTTTACCGAAGAGGAGCAAGCCATTTTCCTGGAAGATGCCACATCTGATAATGTGATTGAAGCTATGGATTATGAAGTAGATTTTTATACCAGTTCCGGAGATCTTATCGACGGATTAAAAGCAAGCAAAAAGAGCACTTCAGCTGCATCATGGAAATGGCGATATAAAAACGGTGTAGGACCTGAAGTTACGGTTAATCCCACCGGGAGAGCCTTCCCCAAGACCATCTCCCTGGATTATGGTGAGGGAATTGAGCTAATAAATGGTAGAACCATCAGTGGTAAAGTCATTATAAATGTCTCCGCAAGACCCAGAACCAACGGAGCTACGCGGGAAATTAGCTATGAGAATTTTTATGTAGATTCTGTGAATATTGCAGGAGGTGCTACCCGGACCTTTACAGGAGCAGATAGCACCGAGCGTGTCTTTTCCAATGTTAGTGACCTTACACTGACTTTTGCCGATGGTGCGGTATTATATCGCAAGGGTGAGAGTACCCGTACCCTTTCCGAAGGATTTGAAACTCTTTTCCTGTATTCCGATGATGTCATTCTGATTACAGGAAATGTGAACTATGAAGCAGAAAATGGGACCACTTTTTCAAAAACTATTGTTGATCCACTGGTTAAAACCGGAGCTTGCCGATTTGTTGTGCAGGGCATCGTGAACTTTACCCTGAAAGGTGATGAATTTGCCGTGTTGGATTATGGTGATGGAACATGCGATGATGTTGCTACCATAACAAAAAATGGTGAAACCCGTCAGATCACCATTGGGAAACGGCTCAGAAAAATATGGCGCAGAGGATAAAAATTTCTGAATTTCCATA
>CAZQOV010000096.1:0-11930 GCA_964595055.1 uncultured Bacteroidaceae bacterium
AGGATATATTACAATCTCTTGCCAGAGTTTTTGGGAATTTCTCGGAAATACTGGTATGGCCCAAAAAGTTTAATACCCACATGCAGATACATTTCGATCCTGATAAAGAGGGGAAAATGCGATCTACCCTCGATACCGGTCTGGGAATAAAGGATGAAGTATCTGATCAACCCTATTTTTACGTAAACCCCCATTCTGAACGGGAAATAAATTATCCGGAACCTATGCCCGGTCTTTCACTCGGAAAATGGCACAAAGACAATACCCGTCTTGCTTACTTACAACTTGGAGATCTCGATTTGAATGAGGATCTCGAGCGCCAGGAAGACCGGATTGCCGGATTTTTTTCCGAGGCAATTGAGAGGAATCTGGGTATTGTTGCGGGATAAGGGAGGTTTGGTGAAAGGTTAACCCTTTCATCAAAAGCTCCGCTTGTAAATCTGTAAAACCCATATATTCAATAATATATATTTTTCCCTTAAGCTCCCTACTCTCCAAATGTAAACCATTTCTTATCAAAAATACCTTAACATTTATTGTAGTATTATACAAAAAATGTAAAATTGTACAATAAATGTTAATATTTTATCAATTTGTAAGAAAATGGATAATATCAATGAAAAGTATAAGGAAATTGTCAGCCAGGGCAAAGATCTTTTCTGGAAATATGGCATAAAAAAAGTCACCGTTGAAGAAATCTGCACAAAGGCCGGAACAAGCAGGGTGACCTTTTACAAATATTTTGATAATAAAGAACAACTGGCTTTTTATATCCTTAAAAACCTGCTTGATGAATCCATAAAGGAGTTTGAGGATATTATGAAGTCTGATGAACCTTTTGAGACTAAAGTAAAACAGGTAATTCACTTCAAACTGAAAAATACAGAGCAGCTCAGTTATGAGTTTTTGAATGATATTCAGAATGAAGATTATCCGGAAATTATCGGATTAATGAATCAGACTAGAATAGATACAATGAAGATTCTCGAGGACCATTTCAGGGAAGCCCAGTGGAACGGATATATTCGGAAAGACGTGAAGATGGAATTCATTCTTTATTTTATCAATAAAATGCAGGAGCTGGTATATGATCCCCAACTGGAAAGTTTATATCCTGATACCGGAGCTCTTGTATCTGAGTTGATACGGTTTTTCTTTTATGGAATTCTGCCCTGTGATAATCAGTAATGTTAAGAGAGATGAAGACGAAAACATTCATATTGGTTTTATTCTGTCTCTTAATCATAAATGATGGCTATTCCCAGGAGAAAAAATTCTCTGTCGGTTTTAACGGCCAGATTATAGGATGGACAAATTTTAATTTTGGAAATCATTTTAGCAATCAGCACGGATTAAGATACCTCCCTCAATTATCTTCTGAATACCAGATAAATAATTCCTGGAAGCTGGATGCGGAAGCATCAGCAAATATTTACGGGGTCGGCACTTATTCTTCAGATCAATGGGATTCCGATCTGGATATCAGGCCTTACAGGTTATGGCTGATATTAAGTTCTGACAGGTTTTTTGTTCGTGCGGGGTTACAGAAGATAAATTTTGGTTCCGCATCCCTTCTCAGGCCTTTAATGTGGTTTGACCAGATCGATCCGAGGGATCCCCTGCAATTAACCGATGGTGTATATGGGATACTAACCAGATACTATTTTTTGAATAATGCCAATATCTGGTTATGGTTGCTTTTTGGTAACGATGAAAGAAGGGGATGGGATGTATTTCCTTCGAATCCTGAAAAACCTGAGTTTGGCGGAAGGTTTCAGCTTCCTCTTGGACCCGGTGAACTGGCTTTAAGTTATCATCACAAGGCGATTGAATATGGTTCTATAATCCTTCCGCAAAACGGGACGAATATTTATTATCCACCATTTGAACAGGATAGAATAGCATTGGATGGGAAATGGGATGTTGGAGTTGGACTCTGGTTTGAAAATTCTCTCAAACTAAACAGGGAAAAAGTAATTCCGGGACAAAAATGGACGAACAAACTGACACTGGGAGTGGATTATACATTTGGCATTGGAAACGGGTTGAACAGCACAATTGAACATTTGATCCGGACTGCTTCCGATGAGCTTTTTAAACATACAGAAAAGATTAATTACACTGCTTTATCAGCCAACTACCCTATTGGGTTGCTGGACCGTATATCTGCTATTTTCTTTTACAATTGGGAAGAAGGGGATTTTTACAGGATAGCGAACTGGAACCGGCAGTATGATAATTTCACCCTGTATCTCATGGCGTATTGGAATCCTGAATCCTTCAATATTTATCAGAACAATGATGTAGGAACCCTTTTCTCAGGGAAGGGCATACAGTTTATGATAACAATAGATCACTAAAGTTTATCCATATTTTTTCGCAATAAAATAACCAAACAAAATGGAAACAAATCATTTAATAAACCTGCAGGCTGTTTACAAGCATTTTCCAATGGGAAGGGGAATGTTTACCGCACTTTCGGATGTAAACCTGAATGTAGAAAAAGGGGAATTTGCCGGGCTTGTTGGACCCAGTGGTTCCGGTAAAACCACCCTTTTAAATATAATCGGATCCCTTGACAATCCTTCCAAGGGGGATGCTATTGTCCTTGGTGAAAGTATTAAGAACCTGAACGCTAAGGAATCAGCCAGACTCAGGAAAACACATCTGGGATTTATTTTCCAGTCGTTCAACCTCTTGCCGGTATACACCGTCTTTGAGAACGTTGAATTTCCTCTGCTACTGTTAGACATTGATTCCGGAAAGAGAAGAAAGATGGTGAATGACGCACTGGAATGGGTAGGTCTGACTTCAAAAATGAAGGCTAAACCTTCTATGTTATCCGGAGGCGAATGTCAGCGTGTGGCAATTGCGAGATCAATGGTAAAACGACCTAAACTGGTCCTGGCAGATGAACCCACTGCTAACCTCGATGCCGAGAATTCACATAATATTTTGCAAACCATGATTCAGCTCAATAAAGAGTTAAATACGACCTTTCTCTTTGCCACACACGATGAGAAGGTAATCAAATACCTCCGGAGAATAATACATCTGAAAGATGGTAAAGTAACTACCGATGAAATCATTCAAAATTAAGGAGGAATAATCATGCTCGCATTTAAATTGGCATATAAAAACCTTATGGGTGCTGGTTTACGCACCTGGCTGAATGCTATCGTTCTCTCTTTTTCCTTCGTTATGATAATCTGGTTCAAGGGAATGCTGGATGGCTGGGACCGGGAAGCTAAACTCGATTCCATAAAATGGGAAATTGGAGGAGGTCAATACTGGCATGAAGCATATGATCCTGATGATCCATTCTCCTTAACAGAAAGTCACGCACCATTGAATGAAAAGCAACAGGAGCTTGTTGAAAAGGGAGAACTGGTTCCTGTGCTGATCACAAGAGGGACAATCTATCCTGAGGGAAGAATGCAAAACATTCTGATCAAAGGGATAGATAAGGATCAGGAAGTGCTTGCCCTTCCAACGGAAAGGCTTGATACGGCGGTTTCAGAAATTCCTGCAATAATTGGTTCCGGAATGGCGGAAAGCAATAATCTGGCTCCCGGTGACCGGATGACAATAAGATGGAGAGATGCTAACGGAACCTTTGATGCAGATGAAGTCATAATTACCTCCATATTCAGCAGTAATGTTCCGGGGATTGACAAAGGACAGGCCTGGATTCCCCTTGATGACCTGAGAAGAATGATGCTGTTGCCTGATGAGGCCACCCTCCTGATAACTGATACAGCAGAGGATGAACTTTTGCAATTCAGTGGATGGGAGTTTAAAGACCATGGTTATCTATTACAGGATATTGATAAAATTATTAAGTCCAAATCGGCAGGCAGCTCAATATTATATTTGATCTTGCTGCTGCTGGCCATGCTCGCCATTTTCGACACACAGGTATTGTCGGTTTTCAGAAGACAAAAAGAGATCGGGACCTATGTTGCCATGGGAATGACAAAGAAACAGGTTGTTTCACTGTTTACCGTGGAAGGGGCTATGCATGCTGTTCTCGCGATAGCCATTGGAGCAATATATGGCGTTCCATTATTCATTCAGCAGTCGAGGCAGGGTATAAGTTTTGGTATGGAGGGACAGGATTTTGGAATCACCATGGCAGAAACGCTTTATCCTCTGTATACGGTTCAGATGGTACTTGTAACAATTTTTATAATTATGATAACAACCACCTTTGTAAGTTTCCTTCCTGCTAAAAAGATTTCACGGATGAATCCTACAGAGGCAATAAAAGGGAAAATACAATGATACGTTTTCTGATAAAAGGATTATTAAGAGATAAAAACAGAAGTTTGCTTCCACTCATTGTTGTTGCCATTGGGGTAATGCTTACTGTTTTTATGCATGCCTGGGTTACCGGGATAATTGGTGACAGTATAGAATTCAATGCAAAATTTGAAACAGGTCACGTAAAAGTAACTACACGTGCATATGCAAAAAATTCAGGTCAGTTACCCATTGACCTTGCACTTGGCAATGTAACGGATATAAAACAAACCCTCCGGGATGAATACCCTGACATGAATTGGGTGGAGCGTACCAAATTCAGTGGCTTGATTGATGTTCCGGATGAGACCGGCGAAACCAGGGCCCAGGGTCCGGCTTTAGGGATTTCTGCCGATATTTTAAATAAAGATTCAAAAGAGAAGGAAAGATTAAACCTCAATGATGCTCTTGTAAGAGGAAAATTTCCGGAAAACAATGGGGAGATTCTTATGAGTGAGGGATTTTCTCAAAAACTGGGAGTATCCCCCGGGGATGAAGTGACTTTGATATCTTCCACCATGTACGGCAGCATGGCATTTTATAATTTCATTGTCAGCGGAACGGTCACTTTTGGCATCAAAAATCTTGATAAGGGCACTGTTATAGTGGATATCAGTGATGCCAGGCAGGCACTGAATATGTATGATTCCAGTGCCGAGATCCTTGGTTTTTTTCAAGAAGGCTTCTTTCAGAAAAACAGGGCCGGGGAGATAACAGAGGAATTCAATATGAAATACTCTGAACAGGAAGATGAATTTTCTCCCTATATGTTCAGCATGCGTGATCAAAATAATCTTTCTACCCTGATTGACATGTCTGAGATGCTAACGACTATCATAATTTTTGTGTTTATCCTGGTATTATCCATAGTATTATGGAATACCGGACTTATATCAGGCCTAAGAAGATATGGTGAAATCGGGGTTCGCCTGGCCATCGGAGAAAGTAAAGGTCATGTTTACCGGGCTATGATTAACGAATCGATAGCAATTGGAATTGCCGGCTCGTTATTCGGGACGGTTGTAGGTCTTGGCATTTCATATCTTCTCCAGAAATACGGTCTTGATTTTGGTGATGTGATGGGAGAATCTGCTATTATGATGCCGAATGTTTACAGAGCGAGAATTACTCCTCCGACCTATTTTATCGGATTTATTCCGGGCGTTTTTTCCATCGTTTTAGGTACCGTGTTATCCGGGATTGGAATTTATAAACGAAATACCGCTCAGCTTTTTAAAGAGCTGGAATAGTAAAAGTTTGAATTGATGATATAATAAAATAACAGAACCATGAAAACAATAACTTTCGTATTACTGATAAGCTTTTCATTTAGTTTATCTTTATCCGGGCAATACCCGGATGGAGAAGATTTGCTAAAAAAAATAGATGAGAACCTGGCTTCAGAAAGCAGGATATTCACTTCCAAAATGATTATCCATGGCAGAAGAGGAGATCGTACTGTTGAATCCAAAACCTGGAGCGAAGGAGAGGATAAAGCCTTTACCGAATACACAAATCCCCCCAGGGAAGCAGGAACCAAAATGTTGAAGTTGGAGGATGCGCTCTGGATCTATTCACCTTCTACCGACAGAACCATTCAGATTGCAGGGCATATGCTGAGACAATCGGTGATGGGTTCGGATATGTCCTATGAAGATATGATGGAGGATAATCATTTACGGAATCATTATAAGGCAACAGTTATTGGAGAAGAGGAAGTAGACGGCAGAGAAACATGGGTCCTGGAGCTTACTGCTACCGATGATGACGTGGCCTATCAAAAAAGGATGCAGTGGGTGGATAAACAAAGGCTGTTGCCTTTGAAAGAAGAGCTTTATGCCAAGAGTGGGAAGCTTCTGAAAAAAACCGTTTTATCTGATATCAGAAAAGTGGAAGGAAGATGGTTTCCGTTTAAAATCGTATTTAAAGATATGCTGAAAACCGGGGATGGAACCGAGTTTATTATTGAGGAGATAGAGTTCGATGCAGATATTGATGAGGTCAGGTTTACGAAGGCGAGTTTGAGGAGGTGAGCAGATGAAACTTTGACTGAGGAAAGAGAAGGCAGTTCGAATAACGATTCAGGGCTTTATCTCATCCCGGTCTTACACCAACTCCGGCATAATGCAAAAACTAATCATACCTGCTTTCAGTCTCTCCCATCTCATTAACAAATCCCCCGGTTATCCGTGTTAATGCAGCATGGGAGGCAATGAGGCTGAATGTAGCATTTAGCTTTTCCAGCGCAGCATTCAGATATATTAACTGAATATCTCTGTAATTAAATGAGTTAATTACGCCCGATTTGAATTTATCTTCGGCAATACCTAAATTTAACTCTGCTGCTTCAATGCCTTCTTCTGCAACATTCAGCAATTCGACTCGTAACCGGTAATTATCATAAATGCTCAACAATTCATTATTTAAACTGTGCTGTATTTGTTCTGTTTCCACCCCGGCAATTTCTTCATTGATTTCCGCCATTTCCACTGATCTCTTTCTGTTCCCTCCGTTATTAAGAAGATAGCTTAGATTAAGGTTAATGTAGGGGCCAATGCTGCTGGAAGTTACAGCTTCTGTTCCGGCAAGGGCATTTCTGTTATAGGAATTTTGTATTCCTGCAGATAACTGCAAGGATGGATAATATTCACTTTTACGAAGACGGGTTTCCTTTACCCTAAGCTGTATGTTGATAAACTGATTTCGAATAACCCGATTGTTATTCATCATTTTTTGTTGCAGATCAGAAAGGATATACTGGCTCGTATCCACTTCCATTTTTGCGTTTATCGACCATACTTTACCGGCTTCTTCGCCCATCAGGAAATTCAATGTCCGAATGGCATTTCTCACTTCAACTTCCTGTCTGAGATACATGGCTTTGTCGGCCAGGTAAATGTTTTTGGCCTGTAAAACATTGTAAGTTACCGAACCTCCCAGTTCATGTTTCTTCATTTCATAATTATACCGGTCATACGATAAGTCTCTCAGGTCCCTGAACACCTTGAGGGTCTCCTTTTGTAACAGAACATTGTTATAAGCAAGAATAATATCTTCAACAGTGTTTTCTACATTGAGTGCCAGAAGACCACTGCTGAGTTCTTCTTTTAATTCCAGCTGGTCTTTTGTAATATTCACACGAAATCCGTCAAAGAGCAACCAGTTGAGGCCTATTCCTGCTGTTAGTCTTGTGGATTGATCCCGGTCATTGTCAATGGAATTTACATTATTAACATCAAAACTGATGGTTGGATATCTTCCTGCAATCCCCCAGGTATTATTCAATGAGGCTATTTCAAGATCTTTTTCAGAAATTGTCAGGTCATAATTGTTTTCCAGCGCTTTTGTCAGCGCACTGCTTAAATCCAGATCCGGATTTTGTGCCATGATAAATTTAGTATTGAATAACAAAAGGCAAAAGATAAATACTGAATAGTTAATTTTCATCGTATAATGTTTCTGATCCATGGATTTTTTAGTGTTTGTCTATAATGTCCAATACCTGCCCCGTCAGCTATTGGGGTTCAGTCTGCGGAGCAACTCCGTTTTTATCATATTTCTCCCGTCTTTTCTCCTTGATTATGGCAATCTCTACATCTTCTCTTTCAGGTCGTGTACCCGTCCAGAGATGGCTCCAGTATACCCTGAAATCATTCAGTAACATGATGAGCACCGGAAAGAAAATCAGAATGAATACCGTTCCTATAGCTATCCCGTAGGCAAGGCTGATTGCCATGGGGATGAGGAATTGTGCCTGAACACTTTTTTCCAGAATGATAGGAAAGAGTCCTATGGTGGTGGTAAGGGAGGTGAGAATGATAGGTCGCAACCTCACTTTTCCGGCTTCAAGAACGGCTTCTGCCACTTTTTTCCCTTCCAGTAGTAGACCGTCGTATTTCGCCAGAAATACAATAGCATCATTTATTATCACACCTGTAAGAGCCACCATTCCCCAGAGGCTCATCAGGGAAACCGGTTTGTCATGAATCCCGTGACCCCAGAAAACACCAAGCATCGATAAGGGGATCATGGCAATTATGATCAAGGTCTGGGAGGTACTTTTAAAATGAATGATCATGATGAAAATGATCACCAGAAAAGCTATGGCAAAGTACTTATAGACTTTGCTTAAGGCTTCATTGCTGAAACGCTGCTGACCCTGATAAATATAGCGCACCCCGGGGTATAATGAAGTAAGTTCCGGCATAATTTCCCTTTCGATCTGCTCAATGATTTCCGGAACAGGAGCATAAGGATCTACGGTTTCTGCTTCAACCCTAATTTCCCGGGATCCATTGAAACGGTTTATTGCCACGGGTCCTCTTTTAAGATCATAGTCCGCCAGCTCTGAAAGAGGGTATTCACTCTGTGCGGTTTTGATCTTCATTTTCTCCATTTGACCGATAGTGAGCCGGTTATCCTTGGGATACCTGACCCATACCCTCAATTCATCACGACCAGCCTGTAATCGTTGCGCCTGCAGGCCATAAAATGCGGAACGCACCTGTGCGGCAATGGTACTTTCATCCAGGCCCAAAAAATAAGCTTTGGGCTTTAAATTAAGCCTTACTTCCTGTTTGCCCAGGGCAATATTCTCCGTGATATCTTTAAGGACAGGAAGTTCTGTGAGACGATTCATCAGGTAATCTTTTGCTGCCTCCAGTTCATCAAGGTTTTTCGACATAAGGCCAACCGATACCGGTGAACCCCATCGGTTTCTTCCTCCAACCGTGAATTTTTGTGTTTCAGGGACAGGCCCTATTTCCTGTCTTACCCGGTTCGCTATTTCAAATCCTGTTATGGGGATGCCTTCAAGATCAATAGGGTAAACCCTTATGCTTCCTGCATGGGAGCCGCTCTCCTGAATTGTTCGTGCATTACCGAGATTTGTATTTACCCTTTCGATGAGAATCGTATCCAACCCAAGTTCGGCCGTCATTTGCTCATTGACTTTCCAGACAGCTTCTTCAAATCGATTGAGATATTCCAGTGTTTGTGCTTCACCGTCGCCTGGGGTAAAAGCAATATTGATCTCAAACCGGTTGAAATCCACTGATGGAAAAAAGGTATTTTTTATATGTCCTCCAAGATAAAGCCCGAGCGTAACTAAAAATAAAGCAATCGGGATCCCTATGACAATATGTCTCCATCGAATTAACCACAATAATATGTAGTGGTAAATATCATTCCTAAGCCAGACAATAAAGTTTTCGAAGTATTTTTTGATCCCTTTTGTTTTTGTTTCAAGGCTTTTGCGGCTTAATACTCTATGATTTGCTACGTGTGCCGGCAATACGAAAAAAGCTTCAAAAAGTGAGAAAAATAAACTGAATATTACCACAACAGCCATATGAAGCATCATCTCCATGCGTGTTCCGCTGAGAAAAACCAGGGGCATAAAGGCTACTATGGTGGTGATAATAGAAGTGAGCACGGCAGGGTAGACCTCGATGGTTCCGTCAACAGCTGCTCTCATCGGGCTTTTCCCTTTTTCAAAATGCAGGTAAATATTTTCTGCGATAACAATTCCATCGTCAACCAGAATCCCAATCACCAGGATCATACCAAACAGGGACATCATATTGATGGTAATTCCCATCAGGTAGGCAGCCATAAACATGGCCAGAAAACTGAAGGGAATTCCCCATGAGACCCATAGAGAAAGCCTTACACTAAGGAAGAGAGAGAGGGCGATGATGACAAGGCTAAGCCCCATTAACCCATTCTTGGTTAAAAGATTCAGGCGACTTTGCAGAATGTCAAGATAAGCTCTTGATACTATGAGTTCTACTCCATGATCCTTGTTGTTAAATTCTTCAATATAATTGCGTGCAAATTTGGTAATTTCCTCCAGATCCTCTTCAGGCAGTTTTTCCACTCTGATTGAAACGGATCTTTTGCCATTCACCCAGGATTTATTCACCGAGTCTGCAAATTTCTTTTTAACTTCTGCTACATCTCGTATGTGAATGTAACTCCCATCTTCCTGACCCTTTAAGATGATATTTCCGATCTTATTGGGATCGGTACTTCTTGAGCGCAGCCGAATAAGCAGTTCTTCTTCACTCGATTTTATTTCTCCTCCAGATACATCCTGATTGTTTTGTCGTATAGCGCGTGCAATATCTGTAAATGTCAAATTATACCTGAGAAGTTGTTCCTCGTTTACTTCTATTGATATTTCAGGTGGAGGAAATCCGGATAATTCGATCTGACTTATTACACCTGAATTATAAAAATCTTCTTCAACGCGTTGTGCATATTCCTTGAGTGTCATCAAATCCATTTCCATCCCGTCACGGGGTACCAGATCGATAAACATCGCTGAGGCTCTGGATCTGACCTTGGAGACAATGGGTCTCTCGGCTGCTGTAGGTAAGGATGATATACCATCCACCGCATTTTTTACCTCCATTAATACCTCGTTAATGTCATATTCACCTGTAGTTTCTACAAGAACACTGGAACGGTTTTCCATTGAGGTGGATGTGATTTCTTTTATTCCTATCAAACCTCTGATTGATTCTTCGATTCGGGCGGTTATGCCTTCCTCCATTTCAACGGGACTGGCTCCGGGATAATAGACAGAAACACTTATGTATCGACTTTCAATTTCGGGAAAAAAAGATTTATGCATGGACAAAAAGGCTGCTCCTCCGGCCAGAACCACGAATGCGATTATGAGATTTGCATAAACCGGAAATTTAACGAAAAGCTCAATCAGTTTCTTCATTACTTTTGGGCCCTCCCTCTCTCTTTGTTACCTCTCGTAGTTTGGCTTTCCGGCTCTGTTCCGGTTCTTACCAGCGTTCCTTCAAGAATATTAACCATGGGTTGAATAACAAGAACCTCTCCTTCTTCAAGACCACTGAATAATAATGTTCTTTCATTGACCTTTACAACGTTAATGATTCGTTTTTCAAGTCGACCTTCAACTACGACAAAAACTTCGTTGGAATTTATGACGGCATTCCGTGGCATCCTCATTACATGGTCAACAGGATGTCCTGCAAATTCAGCATGCAGGAATTCGCCCACCAGCAAGGGGAGTTCATTGTCATTGCTCAACTGAATGAAAACTCCCTGTGATTGTGTATTGGGATCCACAAATTGATTCTTACGTATCACAATACCTTCCCATTCATGATGACTCCGGTCTGAAATCACTTTTACTTTATCGCCGGTTTTTACCCAGTCGGCATCAATACGTTCCAGCGGAACTTCAAGCTCAAGTTTATCCGTTCTAATTGCTTTTGCTACTCTTCCTCCCGTATTTACATAAGCCCCGGCCTCCAGATAAACTTGCTGATAAGTCCCGTTAAATGGAGCCAGAAGAGTATGCCTGCTGAGCTTCAATTCATCCTTCTGAATGTTCAGGTATTCAGACAGAACATTCCTGCTGGCTAAAAAAATCTTCAGTTTTTCACTTTCCACTTCCGGAAAATCTGGTAATGGTTTATCAATAGTGATGGCTGAAAAGAAGTCTCTGAATACCTCTTCTTTTTCCGGGTAATCAATAGAAATATCCGGTAATAGATTTGCCAGCATATTCATAAACTGACTTTTTCGTGCTCGTAAAGCGAGCCTGGCTTCCTCCGGATATATTGTAAAAAGAATATCTCCCTGCC
>CAZQOV010000097.1:0-11832 GCA_964595055.1 uncultured Bacteroidaceae bacterium
TCTCGTATTCCAAATAGTACCCCTGTTGACCCCAATCGATCTCACAAAGACAATTCTGACTATTCTGGCCACCATAATCCCCGGTCATCTGTTCGGTCCAATCGCTCCCGAATGTGGGCAGGCCACGCCGATTGGGTGCGACAATAATATAATCATTCGATGCCATCAGTTGGAAATTCCAGCGGTATGAAAAAAACTGACTGATTGCACTTTGTGGCCCACCCTGACAATAAAGGAGGGCGGGATACTTTTTGGAAGGGTCGAAAGCCGGTGGATAGATTACCCATACTTTCATTTGTTTATCATCGGTAGTTGTAACCCATCGTGATTCGACCTTACCCATCTCAATATGATCATAAATATTTTGGTTTACATAGCTGAGCTGTGTTTCATTTCCGGAAGGCAAATCTATCTTAAAAATCTCTGTAGCCATTGACATGGACATTTTCTCTCCTGTTAAAAAATTATCACCCAAACTAAAACCGGTATAGTCATGTACCCCATCCGTGATCTGTGTTATTTTCCGGCTCTCCAGATCGATGGAATATATCTGGTAGGTAGCTTCAATACCACTGATAAAATATATCTTGCTGTCATCCTCACTCCAGATCAAATGTTCCGCATCCTGGTCAAAATCTTTAGTAAGATAGGTTTTTTCTTCCGTCTCAAGATCCATGATAAACAACCTGTCTTTATCGGCCTCATAACCCGGGGTTTCCATACTTTGCCATGCCAGCATCTTTCCATCATGGGAGAAAGAGGGGTATTTATCATAACCGGGCATGCCTTTGGTGAGATTCCGGGTGGTTTCATTCCGGATATCGTAAAGATAAATGTCTGAATTTGTACTCACGGCATAATCCTTACCCTTCATTTTCTTACAGGTATATGCGATATATTTTCCATCCGGACTCCAGCTGATTTCGGATAAATCGAAGTAAGGAGAGAGCGGGGCGTCCCAGTATTCTCCCTCCATAATATCCTTACCATCCGAAATCCCGTCCTTCCGTATGGTCGTTACAAAAATATGGCTGTAGGTATAATCATGCCATTCATCCCAGTGCCGGTACATCAGATCATCGATTATCCTGACATTTGCAAAAGGAAGATCTTCATGGATCTCATGCGGTGTCTTATCCAATTTTACGTCCTTGGTATAAAGGAGAAGGTTCCCCAATGGAGAATATTCAAAACCTTTAATTCCTCCGTTAATTTGTGAAACCTGTTCATTCCTTTTGTCATCAAGGTTTATTTCCCATATCTGTGGTTCTCCCGACTGTGCAGAAATGTATCCAATTGCAGAGCCATCGGGCTTCCAGCGCGGATTATAACAAGAATACCCACTATTTGTCAGTCGGGTCACTTCCCCGCCTTCCACAGAAATTAAATAAATAGTACTGAGTGATCCATTGGTTTCATGGTTGTAACGGGTAACATTAAATGCAATGCTTTTGCCGTTGGGCGATAACTGATGATCGGAGATTCGCCCGAATTTCCATAAAATCTCGGGGGTTAAAACTCCATTTTCGATTTCTTCGGGAGTGAGTTCACCTGAAAAAACTTCACCATCCTTTACCGGCCTGGTATCCTGTTTACAGGAAATATTCATTAAGAGCAAAAAGGCGAGCAATAGCAATGTTGAACTGTTCATTTTCTACAATTTAATATATGGGAAGAATTATTTTTCTGTCATTTACCGTGACATCGATTTTAACTTTTCTATGACTTTTGACTCTAGCTCTTCCTGTAATTCAGGGTTATCCATCAATAATGACTTTACGGCATCTCTTCCCTGTCCGAGCTTGGTATCTCCATAGCTAAACCAGCTTCCGCTTTTTTTAATAATTTCATTATCAACCCCCAGATCAATGAGCTCGCCTACTTTTGAGATTCCTTCCCCATACATGATATCAAATTCTGCTTTTCTGAAAGGCGGAGCGAGTTTGTTTTTAACAATCTTAACACGTGCGCGGTTTCCTTGAATATCTTCACCATCTTTCAACTGCCCTATCCTGCGGATGTCAATTCTAACGGAAGCATAAAATTTAAGTGCATTTCCCCCGGTGGTAGTTTCTGGATTACCAAACATTACCCCGATTTTTTCTCTTAGCTGATTAATAAAAATACAGGTAGTATTGGTCTTATTAATATTGGCCGTCAGTTTTCGTAAGGCCTGAGACATCAGTCTTGCTTGCAAACCCATTTTGGAATCTCCCATTTCACCTTCTATCTCCGCTTTGGGAGTTAATGCCGCAACCGAATCAATTACGATAATATCGATGGCGCCGGACCGTATGAGATGATCGGCAATCTCAAGGGCCTGTTCACCATTATCGGGCTGTGAGATTAAAAGATTTTCGATATCTATTCCAAGCTTGGCGGCATAAAACCGGTCAAATGCATGCTCTGCATCAATGAAAGCGGCAATTCCCCCTGCCTTTTGAGCCTCTGCAATTGCATGGATAGCAAGTGTTGTTTTTCCTGAAGATTCAGGTCCGAAGATTTCAATTACCCTTCCTCTTGGATATCCACCTACCCCAAGAGCAATATCGAGGCCCAGCGATCCTGATGATATTGCAGGCACATCTTCAATTGCCTGGTCTCCCATTTTCATGATCGCTCCCTTACCATAGCCTTTTTCAATTTTATCCATGGTTAACTGAAGCGCTTTCATTTTTTCTTTATTCACTGTGTGGTCAGCATTCTCTTTCTTTTCCTTTGTCATGTCGAAATAAATGTTTGTTTACCTATTAATGTTTATCAGGCCTCAAAAATCTGCCTGCTATGGTCCTTGGTTTTGACCTTTTCTATGATTTTCTCCACGAATCCATCCTCAGAAATGATGAACGTCTTTCTGAGAATGCCTTCATACTTTTTGCCATACATCGATTTTTCCCCCCAGGCTCCGTAAGCCTTAATGATTTCCAAATCGGGATCAGAGATCAGGGGAAAAGGAAGTCCATACTTTTGAATAAATTTTTGATGTGACTTTTCGCTGTCGGCGCTGACCCCTACAACCATGTATCCCCGGTTAAGAAAATCCTGGTAATTATCCCTGAGATTACATGCTTCTGCGGAACATCCCGGAGTATTATCCCTGGGATAAAAATAAAGAACTAATTTTTTTCCTCTGAAATTATCCAGGCTTATAAGATTTCCACCCTGGTCTTTCCCTTTAAAATCAGGAGCTTTATCACCTTGCTCTAATGTTTTCATAGTTTTTAATTAGATGTAAAAATACAAATTCAACTTCATTTTAATGGTTAGTAACTTCAATGTTTTTCAACAAAAATTCAAGAATTTAATGCTTATTTTTAGCGGAAAATTTAAGAAGCTAACAAAAAAAAAATAACAAGGAAGGAGTCAATATGTTTAAGACCAGGATTAACAGGGGCTTTCTGGTGATCATCAGTATTATCGCGTATACGGCTGCCACGAGTGGCCAAACATCAACGGCCGGCTTAAAAAACAAAGCCAAAGCAGAATTTGATGCCGGAAACTATTCGGGTGCGTATAAGCTGTATGAGGATTTGATGGAGCATTATCCAAAAGACGGATTATTGAATTATTACACAGGCATCTGCCTTTATAAAACAGATAAGGATATTACCCACTCCCTGGAATTGCTAAATTATGCTTCTTCCAAACCGCAAGTTCCGGGTGATGTGTTTTATCATCTTGGAATGGTTTATAAAAAGAATTATCAATTCGGAGAAGCAAAGGCAGCTTTTCAGAAGTATGTGAATATAGCCGGCAGAAGTGATGTCAAGAAGCTTAATGCAGATCTGGAGATCATCAATGCAGCAAATGCACAGGAATTATCTATGGAATATAACCCTTTTGAGATTCTTGCCTCTTCATTATTTACATTTTCGGATACGACCTATGTTAAACAGGTTCGGGGAAAAGGAGGAATATTATCTCAAAAACCTGATGAATTATTGGGAAGAAATGAACAGAAAGGTGCCTTAAGTACTTTCATGTTTTTACCCAAAAACACCCAAAAAGGTGATATTCTGTATATTTCCGGTTATCAACATAGCAGACAGAAAGATGCCGATCTTTTCCGATTAAAAAAAGGAGGAAGAAATAATTTGGGTGATATGGAAGCTCTGGAATCACTGAACTCAGATTATGACGAAATCCTTCCTTATTTTGATCCTGTAGGTAATGATCTGTATTTTGCTTCCAGAGGTCATAATAGTATGGGCGGTTTCGATGTTTTCAAATCCCATTATGATCAGGAAAGGAATACCTGGAGTGAACCGGTGAACCTGGGCTTTCCAATTAACTCACCCGACAACGAATATTTTGCCATGCCGGGTCGGGATCTCGGCACGATTCTCCTGATAACAGACAGACATGGACTGGACAGTATGATGACAGTTTATAAACTTGCCTTACAGGAACCCAAAAAATCTTTGGCGGGTGCCGATAGTGATGAGCTTAAAAAGATTGGAAATCTGGGCGGAATATCGACCATCCCCAGCATTACAGATATGCAGGAAGAACAGGAAGATTTCACTTTGAAATCAACCCATATGCAGGTGAAAGGAAACCCCGAAAAAGAGCAAAATGCCATTGAACAAAATGATGACGTGAATATTGCACTTGCCCTGGACTTTCAGAAGAAGGCAGATTCTCTGAGCATGCTGGCCAAAGAAAAGAGAATTGCAGTCAGATCCATGCCCAATCCAGATGACCGTTGGGCCTGGCAAACACAAATTATAGAATGGGAGAAGAAAGCCAGCAATTTTAGCGCCAGAGCTGATAGCAGCTTTGCGAGGATTGCTCGTTTTGAAGCCCAAAAAAAAGAAGCTCAGGATGATATTCCCGGGGCCATTGAAAAAGACAAAGAAATTAATGGAATTACCCTTTACCGCTATAAAGCATCCAATGAAAATAATCAAGATCAAAAAGAAAGCGGAGATCACCGGGTTTCAGATTTGCCTCTGGAAATGGAGGATAATGGCCCGAAGCCAAAACCTCAAACCTTTGATACATCTGATGAACCCGGGGAAGTTGTCGCTTCACCTGAAACCAATGATCCGGTAGAAACGCGTTTTCTTATTATGGACCATTCGCCTTATCATGTCGGAAATCCTTTTCCCAAAAACATTAAAATGCCTGAGGGGGCATTTTACAGGATTCAGCTTGGTGTTTTCTCCCATAAAATCAGTTTTGATACATTCGGAGGATTAACCCCGGTAACGGCGGAAACAATACCCGGTAAATCAATTACCCGATATTATGCGGGAAAATTCACCGCTTACGATGAAGCCAGAAAAGCCCTAAACCAGATAAAAAATGAAGGCTTCAGTGATGCCTATATTGTAAGCTGGTATAACGGGGAAAGAGTTTCCCTGGACAAAGTGACCGAACTGGAAAAAAGAGATAAGGCCTATTAGAGATTCTTATTTTTTTTGTTAAATTTGATAAGTTATAAAATCATAGAAATATGACAGACAAAATGCAGGGAAAACCACTTGCTGATAAAAAATCTCATAGTGATAAAGGTTCAACGCATTTTTTAATCCTTCATAACGACGACATTAATAGCTTTAATTATGTCATCGATAGCCTGATTGAAGTATGTGGGCATTCCTCCGTACAGGCTGAACAATGTACCTTTATAGTTCACTATAAGGGTATGTGTGAAGTAAAGAAAGGCAGTAGAAAAATGCTTGAGCCCATGCAAATGAATCTTATAAAAAAAGGGTTAAAAGCAAGTATCGAATAAGTACGTAAAAAAATGATCGGTATTTTCATTCTGATTTTGCTGGGAATAATATTATTCCTTATTGAATTTCTGGTGGTTCCCGGTATTACCATTGCGGGCATCGGAGGATTAATTCTTATGGGCAGTGGTATTTACCTGGCCTTTGCCAATTTTAGCACACAGATTGGTTTTATTGTCCTTGTTGCCACCCTATTATCATCGGTTATCATTCTTGCAATTGCATTAAGGTCTCGGACGTGGAAAGGGGTAATGTTAAGTGATAAGATTGATGGAAAAGTCAATCTGGGTCCGGGCATTGATGTTGTAAAACCCGGAGACAAAGGCATAACCCTTACCCGATTAAACCCGATTGGAAAAATCAGGGTAAACGGAATTAATATGGAAGGAAAATCTTTGCAGGGATATTTGAACCAAAAGACAGAAATTGAAGTTATCAAAATAACCGGCTCACAAGCCATCGTTAAACCCCTTAAATAAAATTTTTATGGACGTTTCATTGATTATTATAATTGTCGCATCCATCGTTGGTTTATGGATCCTTTTTTATTTTATCCCGATTGGGCTCTGGTTCCAGGCCCTTGTATCAGGTGTAAGTATATCTCTTTTGCAACTTATTTTTATGCGCTGGCGGAAAGTTCCCCCGGGGGTAATTGTAAGGGCTATGATTGAAGGCTGGAAGGCCGACCTTGAATTAAAACGAAATGACCTGGAAGCTCATTATCTGGCCGGGGGAAATGTTGAGCGTGTAGTCCATGCTCTTGTATCTGCCAGTAAAGCAAATATTGACCTTCCCTTTCAAATGGCCACAGCCATTGATTTGGCGGGAAGAGATGTATTTGAAGCAGTTCAAATGTCGGTAAACCCAAAAGTCATAAATACCCCTCCGGTAACCGCAGTTGCAAAAGATGGTATTCAGCTCATTGCAAAGGCCCGGGTAACCGTTCGTGCCAACATCAAACAACTGGTTGGAGGTGCAGGTGAAGACACTGTACTCGCAAGGGTTGGTGAAGGTATAGTTTCTTCTATTGGTTCAAGTGTAAATCATAAAGCCGTTCTTGAAAATCCTGATTTTATTTCCCGTGTAGTGCTTGAAAAAGGCCTCGATGCCGGTACTGCTTTCGAGATCCTCTCTATTGATATTGCAGATATTGATATCGGTAAGAATATCGGTGCAGTGCTTCAAATGGATCAGGCGAATGCGGATAAGAACATAGCCCAGGCAAAAGCTGAGGAGCGCAGGGCAATGGCTGTTGCCGAGGAGCAGGAGATGAAAGCCAAGGCGCAGGAAGCAAGGGCAAAAGTTATTGAAGCCGAAGTAAAGATTCCTGTTGCCATTGCAAGTGCTTTCGAAAAAGGCAATCTGGGCATTATGGATTATTACAAATTTAAAAATATCGAAGCTGATACAAATATGAGGGACAGCTTCTCAAAACCCGATGAATCTGCACCTGAGGAAAATGAGGATTAGGGAGAGGGAGAAGTGAGCGGTGAGCGGAGAGCGGTGAACGGTAATCGGTAATCGGTAAGCGGTAATCGGTAAGCGGTGAGCGGTGAGTGGTGAGTGGTGAGCGGTGAGCGGTGAGGGAAGTGAACGGTGATCTGCCTGTTGCTACTGCCAACTGAGAGTAAGCGGCAACAATAAACCTTATTCAGGCATTATTTCTAAGTATTCACCGGCCTGCCCGTCAGGGTACGGGTCTTGAATTGGCAGGCGGAGATATTTGAATTTCCGGGTGAAATGCGGGACTACTATACGACAAATTTTATCAGTCAAACATAAACATCCAGTTAAGTCCAGACCGATTAAAACGAATCAAGAGATCGAACAGCCATTGGACTTTTTTATGCAATCCAAACTCACAAAAAATTTTGTCAGATTAATGGATTTTCATACTTTTGTGGAGCTTAAAAAATAAGTCATTCCCGGAGAGGTGGGAGAGTGGCTTAATCCACCGGTTTGCTAAACCGGCGTACTCCGAAAGGGGTACCGGGGGTTCGAATCCCCCTCTCTCCGCAAGCCTTAAAGCCCATTTTGCCTTCGGCAAAACCGGGCTTTTTTTATTTCCAACAGGTACGAAAATAAATTTTCGTACCTGTTGGAAATAAAAAAAACCGGAAAATTCGAAGCGATAGCGGAGAATTTTGGGCTTTAAGGCTTGCAGGATCTCCCACTCAGGGATCATGAAATAATCCCCCTATGATCACATCCGGAAATAATACTGTCGAAAATTTATTTTCGCACCCGTTGGAAATAAAAAAAGACCGGAAAATTTGTGCTAATTCGACGAATTTCCATTCTTTCCTGTTAAGCTGGCCTATTCAGGCCGCTTTATTCACGACGCATCATACCCAGAGCGTTGCCCTGGGCTGTTATAAGCTGGTCTTTCAGGCCGGAATAGCATAACCGCAATTGCAATATGTCAATGTTTAGAGGGCTTAATTTTTTTAGACTCATATATAAAGAGTATACCCCTAGAGGGGGAGCTGCTAAGAATAAGCGACTTTAGCAAAAGTCCCCGCCTGGGCGGAGATACAGGGGTTTATAAAGGTTTTAACACTTTTCGGGGTAGACTCACATCCTGCCCGCCGCCCCGCTGGCCTAAAGGTGGCAGGCGGGCTGCATAACTGGATAACCGCATAACTTTACAAAAAGATTTGGAATGTGGATTTCTCCATATTTTCAGTGTAACTTTATAAAAATTTTGTAAAGCACAGTGAAATTCTAAAAAATCATTCCTCATGAATACCAATAACCGCCTTATTATTTTCTCCGGCCCATCATGCGTGGGAAAAAGCCCTTTAGCTAAAGCCATTGCCCGGTTTCATCCTGAAATTTACAAAACATTACGACCCCTGGTCCTATACAACAGTCGCGCAGCCCGCCCCAGTGAGGTGGATGGTATAGACTATCATTTCCGTACAAGAAAAGAGATTGAGAAGCTTAACGAAAAAGACAATTTTGTGGTAATGGATGTACGCGGGGATCTTCAGGCAATTGATATAAATGAACTTTCTGAATCATTGCAACATGGAGATGTTTTTTTTGAGGGAAATCCCTTCGTCGGACGGGAATTGCAAACCAATTCCACACTGAAAAACATCCATAAGCTCAGTGTTTTCATGTCACCTCTTTCAAAAGAAGAGATAATATTTCTTAAATCAGTGAAACCCGGAGTGTTCCTTCCCGAAATGGTTACCGATATAATGAGAAGAAAACTCCTTCGCCGAACCCGGAAACAAAAAGGAGAACTTTCACTGAAAGATCTGAAGAACATAGAAAAACGCGCAGGCAGTGCATTCCATGAATTACAGAATGCTCATTATTTTGAATATGTTATTCCGAATCATGATGGCGAAGACAGTGAAAACTGGGAGGCTTTTTATTATCCTCTTGGAGATGCCAGGAAATCATTTGTGGCCTTTATGGATTTGCTCGCAGGCAAACCTTCACAGAATACCGAAAAATGGAAGAAAGATCTTATATCTTAATAAAAATGATCAAATCTGCTCTTTCTTTTGTTTAAGTTTAAAGCAAATGAATTAATTCCGTTTTATCAATTTGCAGTCGTTATAAGAGCTAAGTAATATTAAAATAAATCAAATCCGGATGGCAGAAAATAATGAATTGGTCAGGATATATACCGGCACAGAATTGACAGCCAGGCTGCTTAAGGAAGAACTTGAAAAACAAGGAATTCCGGGGTTGGTCAGAAGTGATTTCAAATCGGGAGTAATGGCAGGATTTTCAGGAGGAATGCCTTCTGACGCTGACCTTTACATTCAGGAATCCGATCTTGAAAAAGCCAGGCCCATTATTAACAGGTTCAATGAAATCAATGAGTGAATAGTATTTAAATCCAAGTTTCGATATATTTCGTTTATAATATCGTATTTAAATCAATTCTACGCTTATCCCCCGAAACATTTAAGAGTTCACAGAAGTATAAGTAAATGTCTTGTGAAAGTAGAACCATGATTTATAAAGGATGAAAAAGATAATATTTGCATTCGAACTGGACAACACACTCTGGGAGTGTGGAAAAGAAAGACATGACAAACTTGAAGAACCTTTTGAAAAAAAATCGGTAATCAGCGGGCTGATCAAAGACAAATCAGGAAAAACACTCTATCCTTATCCTGAGATCAAAACAATTTTATCACAAATCAAAGACTGTGATTATACCATTGTCTTCATGGCCACGACCGGGAATCCCCAATGCACCAAAAAATTAATGGAAATTACAGAAATTGATCACTTCCCTGATTTCACGATTTTCAGCGAAGAAAGTAAAGCAAATCAGATAAACAAACTGTTGAATGATACAGACAGTGATGCTGAAAGTATTGTTTATTTCGATACTTCAAGAGAAAATGCTCATCAGGCCAGGTCTATGGGGGTCAATACTTTTCTTATTCCTGATGAAGGCCTCACTCATGACACATTCATGATGGCCATGAAAAATGTCAGCATGTATATGGATGTTGAGAGGCTGGGAATTACGTGGGGCAGTGTGAGGGAATCGTAGACGACAGACAATAGACCATGGACCATGGAGGGGGTGATTGGGATTTTGAGTGATAATTATTAATGAACCGACTTTAGCGAATATAGAGAACTTCGGTTTCTCACGATTAAGATCAAACCATTTCCTTTCTTTCCAGACCAATAAATGAAGCTTTGTACAAATCGTAATTGATCCCTTCGCTCACCAGTATGCAATTTACGCCCAGGGTACTTACCTCATGGATATTGCGTGGTTCATCATCAAAAAAAATCATTCTTCCGTAAGGAAAACCTGTCTTTTCGTGAAGGGCTTTAAAATGCTGTATCTTTGACGCGGGATATATCTCCTTATAGTGAAAATAAGGATGGATTCCTGAAATATCAAGTAAATCTTCTGCCCAGGCTGGTTCTGAAGTCCTTGAAGCCAGGGCAAGACTTGCACCGGAATGAAAGAGTTCTTCCAGGATGTGAATAACATCCGGATACAATTTCATTTCATTATCATTGCTATCAAATATCTGGTTCTTCACCTTTTTATAGGGAGGTACAGAGTGATCACACCAGGTTTCCCCACAATTCCAGAGAGTGAAATCCAAGTCGAATACGAATAAATAATCTTTGATCATATTACGGCCTTTTTAAGTTCGAGGCCAAAATAAGATCGTAATGCATAATGGGGCTTAAGGAAATGTTAAGTTTTCTTTATCTGTGAGGAGCGGTAACTGACCGGAGTTGAACGGCGATTAACCATCATCTATGCCACATAAACCGTCTTCACATTCACAAATTCCCTGATTCCCTCTGAAGATAATTCCCTTCCATAACCGGAGCGCTTAACTCCTCCGAAAGGAAGCCTGGGATCGGATTTTACCATGGCATTGATAAAAACTGCTCCTTCATTGGCGTTTTCGATGAATAATTGTGCATTCTTTTCAGAGCCAGTAAAAACATTGATACCGAGCCCGAAGGTGGAATTATTGGCTAACTCAAGCGCCTCTCCAGGCGATTTTACCGGGGGCGAAACCGCAAAGACCGGTCCGAAGATCTCCTCATCGAAAGCAGCCATGCCGGGTTTAACTCCCGTTAAAATCGTGGGTTCAAAAAATGCCTTATCCCGCTTGCCCCCGGTGATGATCTTAGCGCCCTGCCTTTTGGATTCAACCACTTGTTCTTCCACTGTTTCAGCCTGAGATACGGACGACAAGGGGCCGATGTCAATATCTTCTTCCTTAGGATCTCCTACAACATATTCTTCCACCCTTCTTCTCAGTTCTTCCATAAAATCATTATAAACGGGTTCTTCAATGATAAACCTTTTTGCAGCAATGCAGCTTTGTCCACCGTTTTGCAACCTCGCTGTCAGTGCAACATCAATCGCATTTCCAAGATTACAGTCTGCAAGAACCACGAATGCATTGCTGCCACCTAACTCCAATACAGATTTTTTGATCTGCTTACCCGCAGTCTCTGCAACTGCAATGCCGGCACCTTCACTGCCGGTCAGCGTTACAGCTTTAACAATAAGATTTTCAATTATCTCAGCAACCTTGGATGAGCTGATTGCCAGATTCTGAAAAACCCCTTTTTC
>CAZQOV010000098.1:0-11832 GCA_964595055.1 uncultured Bacteroidaceae bacterium
GTTGAGATTCATTCTGTACTGAACAGCGTTTCCCGTGACCGTGAAAGAACCCGAATAATTGCGGGACATAATTTTGAGTTTGACCTGAAGGTACTGGCGGCTGAATTTTTGCGGGCGGGAAGGGATAATCCTTTGCAGAAAATACCTGGTTTGTGCACCAAGATTGAAAGTACAGACTTTTGTGCGATACCCGGGGGTAGAGGAGGGAAATATAAATGGCCAACCCTTTTTGAACTTCATCATAAGTTATTTGAGGAAAGCTTTGAGGAAGCTCACAATGCTTCTGCTGATGTGGAAGCCACTGCGAGATGTTTTTTTGAACTTGCCAGAAGGGGAATACTCAGAGAATCGAAATTAAGTATGACACCTGAGGAATACCGGGGTTTCCTGGAAGTAAATCCTCAAAAAATCAAGGCTGCCGGGATAAAAATTGAATCCCACAAACAGGAAGGACCTGTGCAGGAAGAAGTTCCAATTCCTTCGGATATTCCCCAAGAGGAAATACCTGAGGTGCCTTTTACTCATCTTCATGTTCACACCCAGTATTCCATCCTCGATGGAGCAGCTGCTATTCCTGATTTAATAAAGAAAGCGAAGAAAGACGGAATGAAAGCCATTGCCATTACCGACCACGGGAATATGTTTGGGGCAAAGGTTTTTCATAATGAAGCTGTTAAGAACGAAATCTTACCCATTATTGGCTGCGAAGTATATGTTGCGCGCCGGAGTCGACATGATAAGGATGATAAAATTGATGGAGGAGGTTACCATTTAATCCTTCTGGCCAGGAATAAAAGAGGCTATCATAATCTGATAAAACTTGTGTCGCTTGGTTGGACCGAAGGTTTTTATTATAAGCCCCGGGTCGATAAAGAACTTTTAAGGGAATATCATGAGGGTTTGATTGCTACTTCCGCCTGTCTGGCCGGAGAAGTATCAAAAATGATTATGAATCAGGGAGAAGAGGAAGGAGAAAAAGCGGCACTTGAATACAAAGAAATTTTCGGGTCCGATTTTTACCTTGAACTGATGCGCCACCCTTCTGAAAATGAAGGGATGAATGAAAAAGTATATAATGACCAGGTTTATGTAAATAAGGTGTTGATTTCAATTGCAAAAAAGCACAATATTACCTATATAGCCACCAATGATGTTCATTTTGTTGAATCGGAAGATGCCCCGGCTCACGACCGATTGATTTGTCTTAGCACAAATTCAGATCTGGATGATCCTAACCGGCTGCATTATACAGAACAGGAATGGCTTAAGACCCAGGATGAAATGCGGGAATTGTTTGCCGATCTTCCTGAAGCTCTTTCCAATACCCAGGAAATTGTGGATAAAATTGAAGCTTATGAGTTGAACCGGCAGCCCTTATTGCCCGAATTTCCCCTTCCTGAAGGTTTTGATAATGAGGATGATTATCTCCGGCATTTGACAATTGAAGGAGCCAAAGCAAGATATGATGAGCTGGATGATGCTGTGATGGAAAGACTTGATTTTGAGCTGGAGACGATTAAAAAAATGGGTTTTCCCGGCTATTTTCTTATTGTTCAGGATTTTATTAATGAAGCAAGAAAAATGGGGGTTTCAGTAGGCCCGGGCCGGGGTTCTGCTGCCGGTTCTGTTGTGGCTTATTGTACTGGCATTACTGATATTGATCCGATTAAGTACAACTTGCTTTTTGAACGTTTTCTCAATCCCGACCGGATTTCGATGCCCGATATTGATATTGATTTTGATGAGGATGGCCGCGATCAGGTGTTAAGATGGGTGGTTAACAAATATGGGAAGGAAAGGGTTGCTCATATCATAACCTTTGGTACCATGGCTGCCAAAATGGCTATTCGTGACGTTGCCCGGATCCAGAAACTTCCATTATCCGATGCCGACCGGCTTGCCAAACTTGTTCCGGAAAGGCCGGGCACAAAACTATCTGCTGCCTATAATGAAGTTCCTGAATTACGGGCAGAAAAAGAGTCAGGTCGTGAATTGGTAGCCTCTACCCTCGAGTATGCTGAAATTCTGGAAGGATCTGTCCGGAATACCGGCTTACATGCCTGTGGCATTATCATCGGAAAAGATAATCTCATCGAACATATCCCCATTTGTACTTCAAAAGATTCCGATCTCCTTGTGACCCAATATGATGGCAAACATGTGGAAGATGTGGGTATGCTGAAAATGGATTTTTTGGGGCTAAAGACACTTTCTATCATCAAGGATGCTATTACTAACGTCAGAGAATCCAAAGGAATAGCGTTGGATTTTAGAAATATTCCGCTTGATGATAAGAAGACTTATGAACTCTACGCAAGGGGCGATACTACCGGATTGTTCCAGTTTGAGTCACCCGGGATGAAAAAACATCTTCGAAACCTTAAGCCGAACCGGTTTGAGGATCTCATAGCCATGAATGCACTTTACCGACCTGGTCCTATGGAATATATACCCAATTTCATAAACCGGAAACATGGGCATGAGAAAATTACTTACCTGGTCCCTGAAATGGAAGAAGATCTGAAAGAAACCTACGGGATTACGGTTTACCAGGAACAGGTGATGCGACTTAGCCGGAAGCTTGCAGGATTTACGAGAGGCCAGGCAGACTCGCTGCGTAAAGCCATGGGGAAGAAGATAAAGAAGATGATGGATGAGCTGAAGGAAAAGTTTATTGAGGGTTGCCGGAAGAACAATTATGATGAAAAAACCATATTGCAAATATGGGCCGATTGGGAAGCCTTTGCTCAATATGCCTTCAATAAGTCACATTCTACCTGTTATGCCTATGTTTCTTATCAGACAGCCTATCTGAAAGCTCATTATCCTGCCGAATTCATGGCCGCTGTCCTGAGTCGGAATATTACCGATATAAAAAAGATCGGTCTTTTTATGGATGAATGTAAGAGAATGGGAATTGAAGTACTGGGACCTGATGTCAACGAAAGTAATGTCAAGTTTACCGTGAACAAGGAAGGCAATATTCGTTTTGGGCTAGGCGCAATTAAAGGAGTGGGGGAGTCTGCTGTAAAAATGATCATTAAGGAACGTAAAAAACACGGATCCTTTTCGGATATATATAATTTTGTGGAAAGGGTGGATCTTCACAGTGTAAATCGAAAGAATATTGAGGGTCTGGCGGCTTCAGGTTCCTTCGATTGTTTCCCCGAAATCAATCGGGGTCAGTATTTTTTGCCTTCCGGCAATGATCCCAGTTTTATTGAGAGTCTCATAAGATTCGGAAACAGGCTGAAATCGGATCAAAACAGCACTCAGCAATCTTTATTTAGGGATACTCAAGCCGATACTATTATTAAACCTGAACCCACTCCTTCTGAGGGATGGGAATTGTTAGATAAGATCAATAAAGAAAAAGAGCTGATAGGGATGTATCTTACTGCGCATCCTCTGGATAGATTTAAACCTGAGATACTTAGTCTTTGCAATACCGATCTTTATTCGGTGAATAATGATCTTGCCGCTTTCACCGGAAAGGAAATTGTATTCCCTGGAATTGTCAAGTCATTTCGGGAGGGTATATCCCAGAAGAATAATCAACCTTTCGGGAATGCCGTATTGGAGGATTATACCGATACTTACCAGTTGGGTTTATGGCGTAATGATTTTGTTAAGTTTAAAGGATTTTTTGTCCCCGGAGTTTCCTTATTAATCAAAGCCGGAGTTGAAGAATGGGAATCCCGAGACGGGAGAAAGGGCATTTCCTTGCGGTTAAGAACTATTCACCTTTTATCTGAAGTCAGAAATGAGCTTATAAAGGAAGTTAATCTAAAGCTTGATCTGAAAAACCTTTCAGATGATTTGATAGAAGGGATAAAGGCGTTTGTTAAAAAACCTTCAAAGAACAATCCCGGCAAACTTTTAAAGTTTATGATTGTTGATACTGAGACCAATATCAGGTTGGATTTTTTCTCACGTAACCAATTCATTGATCTCACAGATGAATTCTTTTCTTTTGTCGAAGAAAATGAGATGGAATGTATTTTGACTTAATGCTTGACCGTGATTAGTGAAAAAATGGGTACCATAAATTTTGATTTGTGATTTTTTAATACTTTAACCTAAATATTTAACTATGGCACTTGTACTTACAGATAGTAATTTTGAAGAAAAGGTTTTAAAATCGGATAAACCGGTAATTGTTGATTTTTGGGCAGAATGGTGTGGCCCCTGCAGGATGGTCGGTCCCATTGTGCAGGAAATAGGAGACGATTTCAGCGATACGGCTGTTGTTGGAAAACTGGACGTAGACAGTAATCCGGAAGTCACCATGAAATACGGGATCAGAAATATTCCTACCATCCTTTTCTTTAAAAATGGTGAAGTAGCAGATAAGCAGGTTGGGGCTGTACCCAAATCTGCCCTTGTTGAAAAACTTGAAGCCATACTGAGCTGAAGGAAATTTATTGGATTTCCGAAAAAAAATGTTTCATGAGCCGGAAGCCAAATCTGGAAGTCTCCGTTTTATTTCTTAAATTGAGGACCAGAATCAGATCCCGGTGTATGAAACATTTTTTCATTAGGTTTAATTTATTTTTCAAAAATGCACCCAATTAACAGAGTAGCAGTCTTCTGTGCTTCAAGTCCGGGGATACCGGAAGTTTATTTCAATATGGCAGAACGTATGGGAAGGCAACTGGCGAAAAACAAAATAGCCGTTAACTTTGGCGGAGGAAATGTAGGGCTGATGGGACACATGGCCGATGCCATTCTTGAAAATAAAGGAGAAATTACCGGATATATTCCTGTTTTCATGAAAGAAATGAAATGGGCACACCCTAAGGTCAGGGAAATGATCCTCGTTCGGGATATGTACGAAAGAAAATATAGTATCATTCAAAATGTGGATGCTGTAATTGCATTGCCTGGTGGGGTTGGCACACTTGATGAACTGATGGAAGTCATTACCTTAAAACAGTTAGGACAGTTTACCAAACCCATTTTAATTTTGAATACAAATAATTTTTATGATCCCCTATTTTCCTTGCTTAATAAGATGATTATTGAAAAATTTATGCGGGATATCCATGAAGACATCTGGACGATTGTTAGGGAGCCGGAAGAAGTGATTCATGCCATCCATGAAAGTCCTCCCTGGGATTCCGAAGCGTTGAAATTCGCAGCTGTAGAAAAGCATTAAAATCTCCTTCCAATAATTAGGATATCATCAACCTGCTCTATATCTCCTCTCCAGACATCTATCGTGTTATGGAGAATATTTCTTTGTTCTTCCATTGATTTCTCATTGATCGCGATTAACAATTCTTTCATCGGTTTGGTTTTAAACTTTGTACCCTCCTCACCACCAAACTGATCCGCATAACCGTCGGTGTAGATATAAATCACATCTCCTTTTCTCATTTCAATTTTATGGTTTGTGAATTTTCGATCATTTGTGGAAAGCAAGGAACGTCCGATGGCAAACCGGTCGGCTTTTATTTCTTGCAATTCACCACTTCGGATAAGGATCATTGGATTATATCCTCCGGCATATTCCAGAACATTTGTTTCTTTGTCGTAACAAACAAGCGCAATGTCCATCCCATCATACACTGTTGTATCTTCATTGGAACTTTTCAGGTTTGCGATCACTTCCTTGTTTAAATAGTTGAGAATTTTAGCTGGTTGATAAATATGTTGTTCCTTTACAATCTTATTCAGGAAATTTGAGCCAATGATCGACATGAAAGCCCCGGGTACGCCATGGCCTGTACAATCTACTGCTGCCATATATTCTCTATTGCCAATTTCTTCAAGCCAGTAGAAATCCCCACTCACAATATCTTTGGGTCTGAAGAGAATGAACGTATTTTCAAATGGAATTTCCTGGGGAAGGATGGCCACCTGGATTCTTTTGGCATAACGAATTGAGTCGGTAATGTCTTTGTTCTTTTTGGCAAGTTGCTCTTTTTGAGCCGTAACAACTGCAGTGCGTTCCACGACTTTTTCTTCAAGTATCCGTTTTTCAATGATCAGGTTTCTCTCTCTTACTTTGACGTATAAAAATATGGTAAGTGCACCTGCAAATACACTGAGCATGATAAACCAAGTGGTTTTATAAAAGGGAGGCAGTATCTCGAATTTATATACAACGGGCTCTTCATTCCATTTTCCCTCACTGTTCCTGGCGCTTACTTTGAAAGTATAATTATCCGGGGCCAGTCTCGGATATATTACAGTGGTTTGTTTGGTCACCGGCCTCCAGTCATCGTCGGCCCCTTCAAGCATGATCCGGTAGGCTACAGCTTCAGGATTATCCAGGCTGATGCTGATGTATTCAAAAAAAACATCATTCTCAGTATATCGCAGCTTCATGTTCTCAGATAATTCCCGTTTCATCCTGTTTACTTCAAAGTGGGTGATCCGGGTCAGAGGTTCTCGGTTTGAATGTTGAAGTAAGTCTGGATCAAGACGAGTAACTCCTTTCACTGTTCCAAACCATAATTTATGATCCTGATCGATAAAGACAGCATTATCTTTGGTCTCAATACCTGGAAATCCGTTTTTCTCATTATAGGTATAACTTCTTGATTTATCCGGATCATAAACATTTAAGCCCTGGTTGGTTCCAATATATATGTTATTATCTTTATCGATGGCTATAAGGTTAATGAGATTAGCCAGAAGATCCGGGCTCTCTGAAAGATGGTTTATTATTGTTTTATTTATGGGATCTACCTGGAAAACCCCTTTTGCTTCAGTACCAACCCATAAATAACCCTTATCATCAGAATCTAATGCTCTTGCGGTGAAACTTTCATTCAAAGACAAGTAACTCAGGCTGTTTTTGGCATAATAATTCAAACCCCCTCCTCTTGTGCCAATCCACATAATATTATCCCGTGCATAATGCAATGCGGTGATGTCATTATTGGCAAGACCGGTATTTCGATCAAGTTCAATAACCTCTCCATCCCCTGTCGCCAGATTATCAATTGATAGCTTTCGCTGGGTATAGGTATAAACCCGCTGTTCTTTAAAGTTGTATATGTGCAATCCGTCAAGGGTTCCAATCCATAAACGACCCTCTTTATCGGTTTCGAAAGCTTTTACTTTTAAAGCTGGTAAATACCTGTTTAATTCATAATGGTAACGAAGGTTCTTGTTTTTTTTGTTATAAGAAAATATGCCCTGGGTTTCCGTAACGATCCATATTCTGGAATCAGAATCTTCTTTCAGGAACCCGATCTGCATGTTCTCCAGGTGGGGAAAAGCCTCAAAAATTCTTTTATTATTTCTACTGCGGGATGATAAACTTATTCCCCGGCTTGTTCCAAACCAATATGTCCCGCTTTTATCCTGTAAAACAGACCATACCTGTGGATCTTTGAGCCCGTGTTCCGGGAAAAAGGAAGTAAAATGAATACCCTTTGAAACAAGGAGCCCGTTTTCATCTGCGCCGATAAGCATATTGCCTTCATAATCCCTGATTATCTGACGGATAAACTGGTCGTTCAAACCGGTGGTATTGTCCAGGGTGAAAGTTTCTTTTTCCGTTATAACCGTTATTCCTCCTCCCCAGGTACCTATCCACATATTCCCGTGCAGGTCTTCAGCAATGCAGGAAATCCAATTGGAGGCTAACCCGTCTCTGCTATCGTAAACAAACGAGCTGTCTTTTTCAGGATTATATTTATAAAGCCCTCCATGATAAGTTCCAAGCCATAAATTGTTTTTACTATCTTCGTACATACAGGTAATCTGAAAATAACTGGGCATTCCATTTTTAAAATAGTTTTCAAAATTGTTATTTTCTGGATTAAAAACCTTCAGGAAAGCATCGGTAATAAAGTACATTTTGCCGTTATCGGCTTTACAGGCTCCGAATACCCTGTCGCTTAAATCGTCACCAATAAAGATGTCGAACCGGGAGGTTGACAGGGAATCGGAGATTTCGGAGACTCTTACCGTACCGGAAGATTCAGAAGTTATCCAGAGATTTCCATTTTCATCTGAAAGAATAGCTGTTATATCGGAATCGAAATATTCACCTGGAGAAGAAAAAACGCTGAAATGCCTCCCATTATATTTACTTACCCCACCTCCTACATGTCCGAACCATAAGTTATTCTGATTATCCCTGAAAATAATCCTTACCCCGTTCTCAGCCATCCCGTTCTCTTTATTGTAGTTAATGAAATCGATGCCGCTAAATCTGCTAACCCCGGCACGTGTTCCCAGCCACACATAGCCATTATGGTCCTGATGAATATCAAAAATGGTGGATTGTGCCAGCCCCTCGCCCACACTATAGTTGTCAAAGAAATAGTTTTGAGCTGATATGGGGTAAAGGCCAGGTAAAAAGCAGCATAAGACTACTAACATCCATGCCCTAAGCCTGAATTTAATTTCTGACTTTCGCTTAGGCAGGGATGTCATAGATTCTATTGTTTTTTAATAAAAAAGAAGGTTCCATTCTCATCTGCCAGTCCCTTAATTTTGCCAAATTGGGGTTTTTGCTGATTATCGATCACAACAGCATCGGTTACTGTATTGACAATCTTTTCAATTGGCAGACAGGCATCTGTATTGTTACCCAGAACATTTGCGAATGTTTGGGTAAATTTACTTTTATCCACAGCCAGTTCATAACCGGCAGAAGAAAATACCTGGTAAGATTTTAGTTTGACCAGGGCCGGATCATTACAACTTTTATTTGCATTAAGCTCGGCTCTCATTGCCTGGTAGAAAGAAGGCCCGGACTCACAAGCGTCGGTAATTAACAGGGTATGATCAAGAATGGATGGATAAGATTCCATATGCGCCCTCATGGTATTGATGCTATAATAGGTAAACTCGTCATCTCTCTTTGCATCAACCGGAATCCAGTATCCATTTCCGCTCTCATTATTTTTTATGAATTTTCCATGACCTGCATACCAAATCAGGAGAGAATTTACTTTATTGATCTGCAACAAATCTCTGAGTTCTATTCTGAAAAAGCGTTCCATCTCTTCCTTGGTCATATCTTTCTTATGAATAACATTGTGGATGGTATAATTGGCGAGTGCTGTCTTCATTAATTCGATGTCTCTGACCGGGCCGTCAAGACTTGCAAAGGTCTGATAGTTACTATTTTCGATAAATACCACCCAGGTCTTGCCCATTGGATTTTCTTCCTGTATACTGGCAGATTCCCGATTAAGAATGAATGTGGTGTGGGTTATATTTCCATAACTGTCTTCTGCTCTAACGGTGAAACGGTCCCTGTTTTGAATGTTGATGTTGGCTGAGAAATCTGGATTCCGGGTATCCGGAATATAACTTGCCAGTACATCGTCGATATAAATAGACTTTATTAGGCTTTCATCTTCAATCTTTCCCTGGATATACAGCATCGGATCGTTCGATTCCAACCATATAATATTGTTGTCGGAGGCATAGGGGCGCATGATTTTAATGCCGGGTGGTGATACTTCTGTTCTGACAATTTCATAATTTATTTGCTGTGAATTCTCATACTCATCGATAATTTCAACTTTCAGTTTATCCATTTCCTGGATGTTTACAGAAGTGAGAAATTCAAAATAATCTTTTTTATCAGTGAAAGGAACCGGGTTGTCATTTACCAAAACTTTCCTGATCCTGCTCTCATCTTTGGCCTGGCCTACCAGGGGTATTATATGCTCACTTTTTGGGACCTGAATTTTATTTCCCTGCAGTTCTTCAGGATTCAGCAACTTCACTTCAGGTTTATTGCTCTCCCTGTTCAATTCATAGAGTCGTTTTTCAGCTTCAGCCATTAATTCCCTGGCTTTATCGTCATCTTCAACAAATTCAGCCAATTTTTTATAGTCTTTTATAGCTTCATCAAAACGAAGGCTTTGCTCATAGGAGTATGCCCTGTTAAAGTAGGCTTCTGCATGATCGGGGTCGAGGTTAATTACACGGCTGAAATCACTGATGGCATGCATGTGCTGTGCATAACCCTGGTAATATTTTGCCCGAAGAAAATACATTTCAGCATTTTCCGGCTCTTTCAGTAAGATGGTCGAGATGTCGTTGATGGCGGCTGAATAGTTTAGCTGATCGGCATAGATGGCACTTCTGACCTGGTATGCCGGAAGATACTCTTTGTTCATCCGGATAACCCGGTTTACGTTCACCATTGCTACCTTATCTTCACCCTTCCTTCTTTGCAGATTGGCCAGGTTCACATAGGCTTCATAATAATTCCTGTTTTTTTTGATGGCATTCTCATAGGCTTCTTCGGCTAAATCCCAGGCTCCCAGCACTTCATTAATTTTTGCATAGTTAAATAAGTTGACATCGGTCTCTTTCAGCTTGAGCGCCTGTTTGGACATTTCAAGCGCCTCTTCGTATTTTTCCAGCTTCATAAGGGTCAATACCTTGAGCTCCTGAGCCTCTAAAAAGATGCGTTTTTCATTGAGGGCTTTGTTTACTTTTAACAGTGCATCTTCAAAATCTTCAAGAAGATAGCTCATCCTGGCTCCGTTATAAAAATATTCTTCGTTTTTATCATCAAAAATGCCGAGTTTTTCATAATCTTCTCTGGCAAGTGCATATTTTTTTTGGATTTCGTAGGCTTTTGCTCTCAGTTCATAGGACTCTTCGTTATCGGGATCAATTTCGATGGCTTTGGAAAACTGATTTATTGCATCCTGATATTTCGCATTCTCAAGGAAATCCTTACCTACTTTGTAATAATGCCGGGCATTTTGGCTGTATGAAACAAATACCGTTAAAAAGAGCAGCATTTGGATCGAAAAGAAATATTTTTTCATCACTTAGGGTTTTCAGGTACAGTTAGTTTTACTCATTCACACACATTACAAATATATACATTCTGTGAAAGAATGTAAAAGAGAGATTTCAGGTAATACTTTTTACCTTGATTTGCAGTTCATTGTTACGGAAAACATCATAAAAATGATCTTTTTTTTCGATTTTCGGTGCAGGTACGCCCTTTTCAAATTTTAAACGACCGGTAAAAATCCTGGCTTCATCCCATAAATCCTTGGATATAAAATGATTAATCAAAAAATGACCGCCCTCCACAATCAGGGATGAAATTCCCATTTCCAGCAATTTTCCGAGAAAATTATTCAACGAATAGTTGTCGTTGAGGCTAAAATATTTTGTGTTAATCCCCTTACCCTTCCTATTCCCAGAGGTGAAGATCCAGGTTTTTTCAGTATCATCCTTAATTTTAAAACTCTCCGGGATCCTGTTTTTTCTGTCTATAACAATTCTTACCGGACATTTTCCCGACCAGACTCTTACATTCAGGGCCGGATTATCGGTAAGAACGGTGTTTACTCCGGCTATGATCCCGCTTTCTTCCGCTCTCCATTTGTGTACCAGCATCCTGGCACTTTGGTTGGTGATCCAGTTGGGTTCCAGCGGATCCCCGGGTTTGCGTAGCTTATCGATAAAGCCATCACAGCTTTGGGCCCATTTCAGAATGACATATGGCCGGTTTAATTTTTGATTGACCAGAAAGCGGCGGTTAAGGAACTTTGCTTCTTTTTCAAGAATACCTGTGATAACCTTTATACCGGCTTCCCGAAGCATAGATTTTCCCCTTCCGGATACTTCCGGATGAGGATCTTCCATGGCTATTACTACCCGAGGAATTTTTTTATCACGGATCAGCAATGAACAGGGAGGGGTTTTTCCAAAATGAGCACAGGGTTCAAGGCTTACATAAAGGGTGGATTTTTGCAACAGGCTGTGATCTTTAACGGAATTGATCGCATTGACCTCCGCATGCGGTCCGCCATATTCCTGGTGATAACCTTCGCCGATGATCATGTCCTTGTGAACAATAACCGAACCTACCATGGGGTTTAA
>CAZQOV010000099.1:0-11829 GCA_964595055.1 uncultured Bacteroidaceae bacterium
TTTTCATAACTTTCTGGGTATTATTTGCAAAAAACAATCTTTTCAAAACGAAAATATTTATTTAGGTAACTATTTTTTCAACTACTATTATAAAAATCTTATGCTTTTATATTTTTGCGGAGTCCGGTCAAGACTCAGATCAAAACAATATCCTAATGTTAGCTCATGTGATCCGCTGCTATACTTTCCGATCTTCGTAGTCGAAAAGTCGTAGGAATATCCTACCTGTACACCGTTAAATAACTCCACTCCCAGTATTCCGACTATTGCTGAACCACCTCTATATGAAACGCCACCCCAGAATCTTTTATTGTACCTTACATTCGTATTAAGGTAAATTTGATTTGCCTTCCCATCCGATTTCAGTAAAAATGTCGGCATTACTTCAAACAACGGATTTGCTAACTGTAAATTGTAACCTGCTGTAAGATAATAATGTCGAACGAGATATGGGCTTGCGTTCTCGTACCTTATACGGGCCTGATTCAAATGGGTTGTGGAAATTCCAAAAAAAAGTTTCTCCGTGTTGTAAAAAATTCCTAAACCCATGTCAAAAGCAACTCTACTCTCCTTATTCTGAGGTATTTGATCATCCCCCTGTACGTTGCCAAGATCTTCCGGGATATTCCATTCCGGGTCGAGGGCCTTATTAATAATACCCAAATTCAGACCCATGGCAAGTATTCCTTCTCCAAGGTCCATGCGGTAAGCATAATCAAGACTAATGCCCAGATCGGTATTGAAGCCATAGATATCATTCACTATAGAGAGCCCGACTCCATGATCTAATCCAAAAAAACTAAAGGCTCCGTCGGCACTAAAAAACGACTGGGATGGGCCACCGTTAAATCCTACCCATTGTTCTCTGTGGACAGCATTCAGGCAAATTTTGTCATTTCTTCCTGCGGCTGCAGGATTAAAAAATGTGAGTACAGAACGGGTCTGACTGAAATCAGGATCCTGTTGTGCATTCGTCATCAATGATGTAAATGAAAGCAAAATGATTATAAAGCTGTATTTACCCATTCCTTGTAAGATTCCCTCTATTACTGTTATGCAGGCAATTTGCAAAACACCAAAATAACTATTTTTATTACTATCAAACAAATTTATTAACAGATTATTGTTAATAGTGCCGGGAAATTATTAACGAAAATAAAAAAATTAAGTTTTAATTATTTGTAATGATTAAAAAGATTTTCACAACTTTTTTCAACCCTGATGAACATGCAGACTTTTTATGAAAAACGGCGCATAAGATTCCACCAGCGATCCGGGATTTCATTGGTGCATGCCAGCTGGTAATCTTCATAAGCGCATGATATTATGTAATACTGGTTAGTAAGCGGATCTTTTACGGGGATTTCCATCCACCACCGGTCGGTTTCGTTACTCTTGTAAAATATCATGTTTTGATCCGCAGCAGAAGTACTGACGATAAATTTTTTAACGTTTCCTTCCCTTGGATTTTCAGGCTTACGAATGGAATATCCTTCAAAAAAGTACCATATTGCCTGAGCGATAAGGTTGGAGGTTTGCTCATTTTGATCCTTATCCGGGATCAATTCGCTGAATAAGACTGCCTTTAATTTCTCTGTTGCGCCTGCATAACGGGTTAGCTGACAAAGTTCGTAAGAAAAAAAACCATTTGGGCTGGGACAGCTACCTGCAGGTGCATCCGATTGTCTGATGGCATTTATATCAATGGATAAGATGTCAGAATCGCGGATAAAAGGTTCTGAAATTTTCATGTTGGACCGGATGACTCCCAGACGTTTGCAGAGATGTCCTCTGTTTTCGAATTCATCCATTCTTTTCAAAGGCGTGAAATACACCTGGTGTCCCAGATTGGTAAGGTTAAGAAGGTTCTGGCTTTTTAATCCGGCAATCTGGCCCAGGTAATTCCCGGAATGCATTTTTTTTGGATTGTTTTCAAAATCAATGCGTGAATCAATAGTAGTAAAATTCCAAAAACCATTGTATTCTTCGTAATATCGGGCGAGGCCTAAGCCCAGGTCCTGGCTTCCGCCAATAATTAATGCTACAACGGATTGTTTGATTAATTCCGACAGGATATCCCGAAGAGCATAGTAAGTATCTTCAATATTCCCGGTGTTTTTCAGGTTTCCAAGATCAATAATCCTGGCCTTTCCCGGGGGTTCCGAAAGAAGATATAGTTTTTCTCGCACCCTGTCGGGCGCAGATGCTGAACCTTTAATGAATGCGTTTCGATCTTCCTTTACGCCGAATATGGCCATGTCAAAATCTTCAATACCGGAAATCGCAACATCCGGAGTATGGATTGAAAGGGTATGGCTAATCGTATTATCAGCTTTCAGGTAGCTGAACTCCGGTTTTTCGAGACTTACCGGATCGAAATAATCGTTCAGGTTCATTTATTTTTCTTTTTGGCAGCTTTCTCTATGATTTCCTTTGCTTCTTCCAGGCTCAGGTCTTCAGGGGTTTTACTTTTGGGAATTTTATAGTTTTTTCCTTTATAAGCAATATAGGGTCCATACCGGCCATTTAAAATTTCAAGTTCCGGTTCTACCTCAAATTTTTTGATATGCTTCTGTGCTTCCAGTTTCCTTTTTTCTTCGATCAATTCAATGGCGCGATCTAGCGAAATGGTCATTGGATCGTCCACGCCTTTTTTCAGGGAATAGAATTTTGATTTGTGACGAACATAAGGTCCATAACGCCCCACGCCAATAACCACTTCCTCACCTTCATATGCTCCCACCGTTCTGGGAAGTCGGAAAAGATCGAGTGCTTCTTCAAGGCTAATGGTTTCAATGCTTTGCCCTTTTAAGAGAGAGGCGAACTTTGGCTTTTCCTCTTCCGTTGAATGCCCAATTTGGGCGATGGGACCATAACGTCCTATTTTTACCAGAACGTCTTTTCCGGTGTTTGGGTCTTTACCCAATACTTTTTCCCCTTTTGCTTTTTCACTTTCTTCTGTAGTTTTTTCAACGGTTTTATGGAAAGGGTGGTAAAATTTATCGATCATTTCAGTCCAGCCTAACGCTCCTTCGGCTATCCGGTCAAACTCTTCTTCTACAGAGGCTGTGAAATTGTAATTCATGATGTTCTTGAAATACTGAACCAGAAAATCGTTCACGATCATCCCTATATCGGTAGGGAAGATCTTGGATTTTTCGTAACCATGTTTTTCTTTTTTCTTCTTTTCGGAAATATTGCCGTTTTCAAGGTTGATTTCGATGACCTCACGGGTGGTTCCGGCTCGGTCTTCTTTCACCACATATTCTCTTTGTTGAATGGTAGAGATAGTGGGAGCGTAGGTGGAGGGCCGGCCAATTCCAAGCTCTTCCAGCTTTTTCACCAGACTTGCCTCTGTATATCTTGGCGGATGATTGGTGAATCGCTGCATAGCTGTAATGGATTGGACCGAAAGTTCCTGGTTTACTTTTAAGGGAGGGAGCATTCCGCGGGTTTCTTCCTCACTTTCGTCATCACTGGATTCGATGTAAACTTTCAGGAATCCATCGAATTTTAATACTTCGCCGGTTGCAACAAACAGATCCCTGGTTTTAGTATTGCTGATTTTTACCGTGGTTTTTTCAAGAACGGCATCACTCATCTGGGATGCCAGTGTCCTTTTCCAGATCAACTCATACAGTTTTTGCTCCTGGTTACTTCCAGAAACAGAGGGTTTATTCATATAAGTAGGCCGAATCGCTTCGTGGGCTTCCTGGGCACCTTTCGATTTTGTGGAATACTTTCTGACCTTGAGGTAGTTTTCTCCAAACTCTTTCTTAATATAGGCAGCAGAGGAGCTAACTGCAGTATTGGAAAGATTCACTGAATCGGTACGCATATAAGTAATCTTTCCGCTTTCATATAAGCGTTGCGCTATGGCCATTGTTTGTCCGACTGAATAGCCCAGTTTCCTGCTCGCTTCCTGTTGGAGTGTTGAGGTGGTAAACGGAGGTGCCGGGGATTTTTTGCCGGGTTTTTTCTGAACATCTGCCACAGAAAAATTCGCATCTGAAAGTTTTTCATACAAAGAAATGACGGAAGCCTTATCTTTTGGACGTTTAGCAAGATCGGCAGATATTTTTGCACTTTCTTCACTATTGTGATCACCCGCAAACAGGCCGCTCACCCGAAAGGATGAACTGGGTTTAAAGTCTTTGATTTCTCTTTCCCGCTCAACAATGAGTTTAACCGCTACCGATTGCACCCGACCGGCAGAAAGAGACGGTTTGATCTTTCTCCATAAGATGGGGGAAATTTCAAAACCAACCAGCCGGTCCAGAACTCTCCGGGCCTGTTGAGCATTCACGAGGTTTTGATCGATGAAGCGGGGATTTTCAATTGCTCTTTTTATTGCTTCCCTGGTGATCTCATGAAATACAATTCTTTTTGTTTTTTCAGGATCCAGGTCGAGAACCTCATACAGATGCCAAGCAATGGCCTCTCCTTCACGGTCTTCATCCGAGGCCAGCCAGACGGTTGAGGCTTGTTTCGAAAGTTTTTTTAATTCGTCAACAACTTTTTTCTTGTCTTTCGGGACAATATATTCGGGTTGATAATTGTTTTCTAAATTAATTCCCAGATTTTTCTTAGCAAGATCACGAATATGACCATAACTCGATTTAACAAGAAAGTCTTTACCCAGAAATTTTTCAATTGTTTTCGCTTTTGCCGGCGATTCGACGATTACAAGATTTGATTCCTTCATAACACATTCCTTCAATAAATGCTGCAAAGTAAATTAAAACAACTACATAGTTCAAATTTTGATAAAAAATAATTCTTACTTTTGTTCCAAACATCAGAAAGAAATGGCAGAATATAAAGATAGAAAGAAATTGTATATCAGAATATTATGGGCTCTTTTTCTGGCCCCTGTAATTCTTGTAATTACTGTGTTTGTGCTGATTGGCAATGGGGTTATCGGATACATTCCCGATTTCAGTGAACTGGAGAATCCGCAGAGCAATCTTGCATCTATATTGATTACTGAAGATAACAGGATTCTTTCTAAGTATTGGTTAGAGAACCGGACCTATGCAAATTATGAAGATCTCTCGCCTCATCTTGTCAATGCACTACTTGCTACCGAAGATATTCGGTTTAGGAAACATTCCGGTGTTGATGCACGCGGACTTGCCCGGGTATTGATCCGGACTATTATCGGAGGACAGGATGCCGGAGGAGGAAGTACCCTGTCACAGCAGCTGGCCAAAAATCTCTATAAAACGAGAGATTATCTTAAGAAAAGCAAATTAAGCCGGACTCTTGACCTGGTGATTATAAAATTCTCTGAATGGGTCACTGCCGTAAGACTGGAGCGATTTTATACAAAAAAAGAGATACTTGTTATGTATCTCAATACCGTTACTTTTGGGCATGAGACCTATGGGATACGCTCAGCTTCCCGTGTCTTTTTTAACAGTAGCCCCGACTCTTTGAAGGTTGAGCAGGCTGCAGTACTTGTAGGTTTGCTCCGGGCCCCTACAAGATACAGTCCCATGATTAATCCGGAGAATTCCCTCTCCAGAAGAAATGTCGTCCTGTCGCAGATGTCAAAATATGGGTTTATTGAGACGGAAATGAAAGACTCATTGCAGCGTTTGGCTCTGGAAGTGGACTATGTTCCGCAAAGTCATATTACAGGACTTGCTCCTCATTACCGGATTTTTCTTCGAAAAAAACTCATGGCCCCCTTGCCGGAAAAGGAAGATTATTTTTCTTATCTAAGCTATCAGGAGGATTCTCTTAAATGGGAGAAAGATCCGTTGTACGGATGGGCCAATAAGAATTTTAAACCTGATGGGTCTAATTATAACATCTATACTGATGGGTTAAAGATCTATACCACCATTAACTATAAAATGCAGGAATATGCCGAAGAGGCTGTTGAGAAACATCTTGGGGATTTGTTACAAAAAGAGTTTTTCGAGGAAAAGGAAGGAGACCCGAGAGCTCCATTTTCCGAGAATCTTACCCGGGAGGATATTAAAAGGATCATGTCCCAGGCCATGGCCAGAACGGAACGATACAGGAGTTTAAATGCACGAGGTGTATCCCGGGATTCCATCCTGAAGGTTTTCAATACTCCTGTGGAGATGTCTGTTTTCAGCTGGGAAGGAACTATTGATACGGTAATGACCCCTATGGATTCACTGCGATATTACAAACATATTTTGCGGGCAGGATTTATGGCAATGGAACCTTCGACCGGACATGTTAAAGCTTATGTTGGGGGGCATAATTACCGCTATTTCATGTATGATCAGGTAACCCAGGGTAAGAGACAGGTAGGTTCCACCATTAAGCCTTTTCTATACACACTGGCTATGCAGGAAGGTTATTCTCCCTGCGATCTGGTACCGAATGTTCCTGTAACTTTCAGAGACCGGGATTCTACATGGACGCCAAGGAATTCAGGAAATTTTGATATGGAAGGGAAAATGGTGACACTGGAATGGGGTTTGGCCAATTCGGTGAATTATATATCTGCCTGGCTGGTGAAACGCTTCAATCCTCAAGCTGTGGTAGATGTCATTAGAAAAATGGGGGTTACCAGTCAAGTAGATCCGGTTCCTTCGGTAATTTTCGGAACCTCCGATATTTCCCTCGAAGAGATGGTTGGGGCTTTTAATGTATTTTCAAATAAAGGCGTTTATATTGAGCCGGTTTATGTTACCCGGATAGAGGACAGACACGGGAATGAGATTTCCAGCTTTCATCCTCAGCAGGTGGAAGCGATTTCGGATAAAACCGCTTATCTCATGGTGCAGTTACTTAAAAATGTTGTTGATGAAGGGACAGCGGGAAGGTTACGCTGGTTTTTTAATTTTGAAGCTGAGCTGGGAGGTAAAACCGGCACGACTCAGAATCAATCCGACGGCTGGTATATGGGACTAAGCCCGAAGCTCACTGCCGGCGCATGGGTAGGAGCTGAGGATCGTTCAGTTCATTTCAAATATCTTTCAAAAGGTTCCGGGTCCTATATGGCATTGCCAATATACGGCTATTTTATGCAACAGGTATATGCTGATAGCACCCTTGACGTTACACAGGAGGATACCTGGGAGGAACCGGTAAATTTCGATATGATTCTTGATTGTCCGGATGTGGAACGGCAGAGTCCCGCTAATAGCCGAGATCTTTATTCAGAACCGGATGAGTTCTGATAACCGGGAACAGCCGATATTAATTTACGGGTGTATTCCGAACGGGGGGTTTCATAAATATCCCCGGAGTAGCCTTCTTCTTCGAGACGTCCTTCCTTCATGACAATTATTCTGTCTGACATGTATTTTACCACAGCAAGGTCATGGGAAATGAAGATATAAGACAGATCAAAATCCTTTTTCAGATCATTCAGAAGATTAAGTATTTGAGCTTGTACCGATACGTCGAGGGCTGAGACCGATTCATCAAGCACCAGTAATTCGGGTTCTGGCATTAATGCTCGTACGATGCCTATTCTTTGTCTCTGGCCTCCTGAAAATTCGTGTGGGTATTTTTGCAGATCCCATTCTTCCAGACCGGATTTTATGATCAGGTTTTTTATCTTTTCATTTCGAATCCAGGCCGGTTCCTGAGGAAAATGAATTTGCCGGGCTTCTGTCAATACATTTCCGATTTTCATTCTTGGATTCAGGGAAGAATAAGGGTCCTGAAAGACCACCTGTACACTTTTTCGGAAAGCTTTCCTTTCTTTTCGGTTCATATCCTTTAATCTTTTCCCTTTAAAGAGGATACTTCCGGAATGATTTTCTACCAGTTGCAGAATAGTTTTGCCAAGGGTAGTTTTTCCGCATCCGGATTCTCCCACGAGTCCAAGGGTTTCTCCTTTATGTAGGTTGAAACTTACCTTTTTTATTGCCTGAAAAGATTTTTTGCCCAATAGAAAAATGCCTGACTTCTGTGAATATTCAACAGACAGGTCAATTACATTAAGAAGTTCTTCTCTTTCCATTTGGTTTTTTTTCTCTTTATCATCGGGGATATCGGGTTCTGAGGTATTTTTACCCTTTCCTGTTTCAAAATCAGAGATCGTAAGAAGTCTTGAAGGCTTTCTGTCTATAGGGGGCTGGCATTCCAACAATCCGAGGGTATAGGCTTCTTTTGCATGGGTGAAAATCTCCTTTTTTGAGTTTTTCTCAATTATTCGACCTTTCCTCATTACGATAATATCATCGGCAATTTCCCCCAGTAATCTCAAGTCGTGTGAGATAAAAATAATGCTCAGTGAAAACTCTTTTTGCAGTTCACTTAACAGGTTGATGATGTTTTTTTGGATGCTGACATCCAATGCGGTAGTTGGCTCATCGGCGATCAGCAATTTTGGATTGTTGATGAGGGCCATTGCGATCATCAGTCGTTGTCGCTGACCTCCCGAAAGCTGATGAGGATAAGAGGAATATATTTTATCGGGTGAAGGCAGGCCGGTTTTCTCAAATAGGTTCAGAATATTTTTCCGGGCTGTTTTATTGGAAATATCCTGATGATAGCGTGCAGATTCCAGAACCTGCGCTCCACATGTCATCGAAGGGTTCAGCGAGGTCATAGGTTCCTGGAAGATCATGGAAATTTCTTTCCCCCTGATATTATTCATTTCAGCAGCAGAGAGTAAGAGTAGATCCTGATTTATCTGATCCGTTTTGTATAAAGCTTTTCCTTTGTTTTGCCTGAGTTGATGTGGAAGGAGTTTTAAAAGGCTCAGGGCAGTGATTGATTTCCCCGAACCAGACTCCCCGACAATGCCGGTTATTTTCTGTCTTTTTACCTGAAAGGAAACCGAATTCAGTAATAATTCACCATTCAGATTGTTTTGTACGGATAGATCCTCAATATTGAGTATATTATCTGTCATTTTTTCGTTTCAGAATGATTTTGTTTTTTTCTTCCTTTATCTTCCAAAATCTGAGGTCCACGTTTTTATGTATAGCTCTCAGATAAAGCCGGGTTCGCACACTGGGCAATTCATGATTTTCACCTTCTTTGAATTCTCCCGAGAATTCATATGAACTGGAATAAGGGTGCAACTCATGATATATTCTGATAATTTCAATCATGGTGTTGATGATTTTCCATACATCTCCCTTATTTGTCACCGAGTACTCATCTTCAAAATCGTCAGAAATTACACTGAAATTTACGATATTGCCAAAATAGTTATTTCTTTTTTTCCCAAAGGTTACCTGATATTCCAATCCACAATCAGAATGAAAATAGTAAGTTTGACCACTAAGGATTTCCGGTTTTCTTATGGGGTATATCATTGTTGCCGGAAGATACTCTTTTTTTAGTAGTGGTGCTTCATCCATTTTCTTCAATTTAAATTCAACCAAAAAGGAGTTTGGGGATCTGCTGAACCCGGGAAATGGGATCTATCCGGATGCGGTATTTATCAAAATCGATACTTTTTTCAATAAAACTGGATACAACCATTCGTTTAAAACCCAGTTTTTCAGCTTCCAAAATTCTTTGATCGATTCGGTTAACGGGTCTGATTTCCCCGGAAAGGCCTAGTTCTCCGGCAAAGCAGACTTCTTTATCAATAGGTATATCAACCGTTGACGAAAGTATGGCTGATATTACCGCAAGGTCGGAAGCCGGATCATCTACCCTGATTCCTCCTGCTATATTCAGAAAAACGTCTTTTGAAAAAAGTTTGAAATTTGCTCTTTTTTCAATTACGGCCAGCAACATGCCCAACCTTCTAAGGTCGAATCCGGTGGCCGACCTTTGGGGTGTAGCATAAGCAGCATTTCCCACAAGGGCCTGAGTTTCAATAAGGAGGGGTCGTATTCCTTCCATAGTTGCTGCAATGGCTACTCCGCTAAGGCTTTCCGGGTTTGGACTTATCAGTATTTCTGAGGGATTCGGGATTTCAGTTAATCCATCTCCCCTCATTTCATAAACACCGATCTCCGAGGTGGAGCCGAAACGGTTTTTCATGGATCTTAATATTCTGTAGAGATGGTGTTGGTCGCCCTCAAAATTTAGTACCGTATCCACGATATGTTCCAGTACTTTGGGGCCTGCTATGCTTCCTTCTTTCGTTATGTGTCCGATGAGAATAACAGGAATATTATTTTCCTTACTGAAACGAAGCAATTGAGCTGCTGATTCTCTTACCTGCGAAACACTTCCGGGAGAAGACTCAATGTTTTCTGAATGAAGGGTTTGTATGGAATCAATTATGAGTAATTCCGGCTTTTCATGTTGGGTTACATTGAGGATGTTTTCCAGGTTTGTTTCGGTAAAGATAAGGGTTTCACTTTCCTTCAGTCCTCCGATTCTTTCCGCTCTCAGCTTTATTTGGCTTGAACTTTCTTCGCCTGAGATGTAAAGGGTTTTTATGGCAGTAAGTTTCATGGCGATCTGAAGAGCGAGGGTTGATTTACCAATGCCGGGTTCGCCTCCAATGAGTATAAGTGAACCGGGCACTATACCTCCACCAAGCACACGATTAAATTCTCCATCAGGAGTGATAAGTCTTTCCATCTGATTCCTTTTAACCTCCCTGAGCTTTTCAACTCTGGGCCTTGGTTTTTCAGCGGAAGTATAAACATCTTTCTTGCCTGTGGATATGATTTCTTCAGCAAAAGTATTCCATTCACCGCAGGAAGGACATTTTCCTGCCCATTTGACGGATTCTACACCACAGTTCTGGCATACATAAACAGTTTTCTTCTTTGCCATCATTCAGGTAACGTTAGGAGTTTTTATAAAGAGGATGATTATCGTTACTTTTCTGGGCGGTCATTCTTATTTCCCAAAACGGAATTAGGTAAATTTATTAAGAATGGAGGTGGAAGAATATCCTTTAACAAAATCAATGATCTTAACCTCACCTCCCCATGAGCTGATAATATCATGGCCTACAATCTCTTCTGCTTTGTAATCCCCACCTTTTACGAGTATCTCAGGTTGCAATAATTTTATGAGCTCATAAGGGGTTTCCTCATTGAATATGATCACATAATCAACAAAGAAAAAGGAAGCCAGTATGCTGGCACGGGATTTTTCATCCTGAATGGGACGGTTTTGGCCTTTCAATTGCCTGACAGAATGATCTGAGTTGAGGCCAACGACAAGATAGTCGCCCAATTCTGCAGCTTTTGACAGATAATTTACATGTCCATAATGAATGATATCAAAGCATCCATTTGTAAATATCATTTTGCCGGAAATTTTTTTTTCCCGTAATTTCTCTCCGGTGATAATCTTTTCCTGGATTCGTTGATATTCTTTCATTTAAATGGCTTCCTTTAAATTTTCATGCCTTGACACTTTCTCTGAAATTTTCTTTTTTCTGAACAGGAGAATAAAAGATAAGGTTCCCAAAAGAATGACAAGAAGCGATTGGGATTCATGGGTGATGGTAGCAAAAACAAGTCCTTCTTCCAGGCTTATTCCTGCATAAACCGCCACCAGACCCCTTGAAACAATCCAGTGATAGGCCCCAATTCCGCTTTGAACCGGAGCAGACATCCCAAATCCGCCTATTACCAGCAGAAATAATCCATCTATAATTTTAAGGTCTGAGGTGGCAGGAAGTGCAAATACAACAACCCAGGTCATAAGCCAGTAATTCATCCAGATAAAGGCCGTATGGAAAAGAAATTTGCCCCTTTTCTTCAATGTATAAACGGTTTTCAGACCTTCAATTATCCCTTTTATAATCCCTTTTCCTTTACTGACAATCCTTATTCGGGAAAGCTGTTCCCGAAAGATAAGATATAGAACCAGGGAAATTACGATTCCGCCCCCCACGATTATCCATATGAAAACGGAAACCTCAAGGGTCTCTGTGACTTTTTCGCCAAGGGGGATGAAAAC
>CAZQOV010000100.1:0-11780 GCA_964595055.1 uncultured Bacteroidaceae bacterium
CGTCACCGGAATCGCTTAAGTTGCTCACTTCGCGAATGTCACTTCATTTGTTAACGTCATCTACCATCATCCCCCCAACATCCCCCTTCGGCGACTTCGGCGCTTCCTCCGCACCCTTTACCAATTCCTCTTTTTTCTCATTTTCAAGCTCCGATTTTTTTATTTTACTGAAAACATCCCCCGATCCCGCGCCACAGGCAATGATAGAGCGCATTCCACTATCAACAGTGGCTTTGGTTTTTATTACCCGTTCTTTCCTTACATGAAAGATATTTCCTGAAGTGGGGTTGGGACCTGTAGGAACAAAAACCGTGATGATTTCCCCCTGATCATCAGTAATGAAACCTGTCATCATTGTCCCCGAATCAAAAATATCTACCAGAACAACCTCAGAAAAAAACGAACGCTTATCCCCGAAGAATTGCATAACAATTTCTTTTGAAGTCTTATAGCCGGGAATTTTCATGAGATAGTTGGTTTCGATGAAGTTTCGGACAAAGTTTCCCAGCCCGGTTTCAATGAACCAGCCCAGGGCGAAAAAAATTGACAGGATCGCAACTATCGCAATAACATATATCAGGAAAATCAGAAAACCGGAATCGGTATTAAATAACTCCACCAGCGGGCCAAGCACTCTGCCGATTGCATTTATGATCCAGTTTATCAGGATGATAAGCAGAACCAATGGCAGAACAGCTGCCAGTCCACCCAGTATAGTTGTGTTTACGTATTTTCTCATTTTAGACATGATAATATTTCTTTATACAAAATTAGATCTAAAAGTTGATATTTCAATTATGTAAAATTAATAAAATAAGGAATTAGTTGTGCAATTTTGCCCAACTGCCCACCCTGCCCGCCACCGTTTTGGTCTTGCGCTTCGGCAGGCGGGCTGCATAACTGCATAACTACTTTCCCCTAGCTACCATACACATGTACCGAATTCTGTGCCGAGGGAAGAAAGTTAACCCCAAACCAGGCAACCAGGAGAACAACAAATGCCAGGCTGAGGGTCCATAAGGAAGCATTGACTTTTTTTGGATGCTGATAGCGAAGATGAATGTATATAAGATAAATCAGCCAGGTGAGAAATGCCCAGGTTTCTTTTGGATCCCAGGTCCAGTAATGTCCCCAGGCCTGTTTTGCCCAGAGTGCACCGAAAAGGAGACCCAGGGTAAGAAAACCGAACCCTAAGTATACAAGGTTATCGGCAAGCAGGAGAACATTCTTGTCCAGACTTCCTGCATAATTCTTGTAAAGTCCGTAAATGGCCACCAGGGTGGAAACGCCCAGCACGGCATAACCGAAGATGTATACAATTACATGTGGGACAAACCATGGACTCTGCAAAGCCGGCATCAATGTTTTATCGTAATTCTCGGGTTTGCTAAGGTTAATGGCCAGGAAAATCAGGGTCATCAGGATGGCATATCCCAGGAGCCATTTATACTTCCACCGGAGATAAAAAGCCACACCTATAATGGGCATGAAAAAAGCATAGAATAACCGTGTTTCTCCCAGTGTACGTAGGGGAGGTCTTTCAAGGTAGGCCCACAGACTGAAAATGAAAACAGCAATGGTAATGATTCCCAGCGTTATGATTCCAACTCCAATGTAATTAGCTGTGCTTCCTTTTTTGCTGAATAACACCACAATTAGTCCGGCAAGCCATAATACAGCCGATCCGTAGGCAAAAGTGGGGAAATCAATCCAGTTCATGACAAATCCTCCTCAGGTTTTTTTCCAATTGTAAATAAATAAACGGCTCCTCCAATTACCATGAAAATTCCTAAATAAACGACGGGTAACCATGGATCTCTGATGGCTTCAATCACACTCAATCTCGACCATCTTCCCAAACGTTCATCATAAGACAGCTGATATAAGTTCCAACCCATGACTTTTATGGGCTCATTAACGATAAGTTTGGCCAGTTCAATATTTCCCTGAGCATCCATGATTTCAATTTGAGAACTGTATTCCCTGGGTTCCGGTTGCGTCATGGCCAAAGAATAACGTTCATTTAGCTGTAATAAAACAGGGGGTCTCATGATCCCACCGCTGCTTATGTAACCTTCTTTTACCTGCCCTGTCTGCGTATGCACCGCCCTTATCCTTGCCACAGGAACAGCAGAAGTGTCAGGAGAAGGATAGTAATTGCCAAGACTGTCTTTTCTCGCCCATTTAAAAAATTCCTTCACCTGAATGTTCCAGGAACCAATCTCTTTTTCCAGGCCCTCTTCAATCATGTAAAGATTATTCTCAACTCCTTCCGGTATTTTATGTGACCGGTTCTCTATGTAGGCAATCTTTGGGTTAAAATAATTGATATCAAAATCCAATAATTTTAGCGTGAAGGGCAATTCCCGTGGTTGTTGTTCCTTGTTGTAGCCATACCATACCGATTCTCCTTCATTTACATATATATTAAGCCTTGTAAGGTCCCCGGCACCCAGGCTTCCGGAAAGTACGATAAGCCACAATCCGAAATGATTCAGCATGAAGCCTGCATTGCGATAGCTGAATTTGTCAGCTCTTCTTAAAATTACAAGACCCAGGGTGGTTAGCAAATACATTCCGCTAAGCAGGAAGGTGTAAGAATTTCTTACCTGTGACAATCCTGTCTTTTTCAGGAATTCCGAAGCATCCGGATTATTCTGTATGGTCAACCCCAGGATAAGTGTCAGAAAAGTAAATAAAACAATGGAACTTATAGAAGCCGGTACTCGTGAAAGCCATTTCACGGCAGGAACATCAGAGTAAAAAAAATGCAGAAATACCAGCAAAAAAGCAAAACTGATCCCAACAAAGGCATTCATGGGCCAGGAGGGAAGCCCGAGGCCTTGTTCCCCGGCAAGCCATTCGAGCAAGCTTCCAGCAACAAGAATTATCAATGCAACGGTAAACCCCTGCCTGTATTCTTTCCGCACTTTACCCGATTTGTTCTTTTTCATTTTGAGTCTTTGTTTTTAAGGAAAGATCAAAAATAGGATATTTTTCTGGCTTTCAAGGATAGGAGGGAAGGGAGGTTTTGTTGTTTTGAATGATTATAAATAGATGGGATAATGGGATTCAATGAATCCCTGTTTTCCAGAAGCGACAGTAGAGGAATCTGTGAAGAAGCTGGAAGAAGGAAGAAGGAGAACTTGAAGAAGCTGGAAGGAAGAGAGCATGGAGAAGCTCAATGGAGAAAGCAAGAAAAGGTTGAAAGCAGGTAAAGCAGAAAATCCTACCCGGTAACATCAAACTCCCTCCCGAGTTGTTAATACAAAATATTAAACTATGCGTATTGTTTTGTAATTTTACTTTATACTTTAAAAATCCAATATCATGAAGAAGTTTTTCCGGATACTGTTTATTGTAGCTCTGATACTTTTCCTTGTTTTACTTACCATTCCTCTTGCTTTCAAGGGGCAACTAATGGAAATTGCCAAACGTGAGGTGAATAAAAATGTTAGGGCTGAAGTTAACTGGAGTGATTTTCATGTGTCGCTCTTTAAAGGATTCCCTGATCTTAGGGTTTCCATGGAAGACATGTCAGTAAAAGGACAGGGAGCTTTTGAAAATGATACCCTGGTTTCATTCCGTGAGTTTTCTGCGGATGTAGATCTTTTCTCTGCCTTTTCAGGAAAAGTGAAGGTCAATTCCATCATTCTCAATCGGCCCGTAATAACAGCAATAGCGCTGAACGATACTACGGTAAATTGGGATATAAGCTATTCTTCTGAAGAGGTTGAAGAGACAGAAGAACCAGACACTGCCGCCATGGATTTTGAGATTAACCTGAAAGAATTCAGGATCATTGAAGCCGATATTAGCTATTTTGATGCTTTAACTTCAACCTTTGCCGCTGTCGAAGATCTTAATTTCCTTCTGTCAGGAAACCTGTCTCAGGATTTCACGGATCTGACGGTCAATTCTTCTGCTGAATCGGTTACAGTGGATATGGATAATATTAAGTATCTGAATCATGCTTTTTTCAGCTTTGATGCTATGCTGGGTGCAGATATGGAAAATATGAAATTTGAGATTAGTAATAATGAATTGAAAATCAATGATATCATTTTGGGATTAGAAGGCTTTTTTGAAATGAACGAAAATGATGATATTGATCTGGATGTCCGGTTTTTTACAAGAGAAACCGCATTTAAATCACTGCTTTCCATGGTGCCTGTAGTTTACATGGAGGATTTCCGGGATTTGAATACCTCGGGAACATTACAAATCGAAGGAAATGCCAGGGGTAAGATCACAGATGAAGACTTGCCTGAAGTAGATCTTATTTTGTTGGTGGAGGATGGATACTTTGCTTATCCCGATCTTCCGGAATCTGTAGATAACATCAATATTGATCTGAAGGTTTTTTATGATGGTGCTGCAGAAGATAATTCCAGGGTTGATCTTGATAAATTTTATATGGAAATAGCCGGAAATCCGATTGATATGAATTTAAGCCTGAGAACACCCATGTCCGATATGCAAATGAATGGTGCGGTAACTGCCCGTGTTGATTTTGCCTCCCTGAAAGATGCCATTCCTCTTGAAGGCATGAATCTTGAAGGTACCATGAATGCGGATATCGGAATTATAGGGAAGATGTCGGACATTGAAAATGAAAACTATGAAGAATTTCATGCTGACGGAAAACTTGAAGTGATGAATGTTATGGTGGAGGGAGAAGACATACCTGCACCGGTGAATATAGACAGTATGCGAATGTTTTTTTCACCAAGGTATGTTAATCTCCGGACCTTCAATGCTTCCATAGGCATGAGTGATATTTATATGGACGGGAACCTGGAGAATTTTATTCCCTATGTTTTCGAGGATGAGGTGATAACAGGGAATCTTAATTTCAGGTCTGATTTGCTTAATTTGAACGAAATTATGGCTTCAGAGGTTGAAGAAGAACCTGAAGATGAAGATACCGTATCAATGACTGTGGTTAAGGTTCCGGAAAACATTGACTTTCGGTTAACAACATCAATAGATAAAGTGGTATACGATGAGCTGGAGATTGAAAGCCTTGAAGGAGAGGTGATTGTGCGGAATGGTGTTCTTAACATGGATAAGCTGAATATGAATGTTCTGGATGGCACCATGATGCTCAGTGGAGAATATAATACCACAGATATAAGCACACCGGTTATAGAAATGGAGATGGATATGAATTCTATAGATATTCAGTCTTCTTTTTATGCCTTCAACACTGTTCGTCAGCTTGCACCGGTTGCAGAAATGGCACGAGGAGATGTTTCGGTAAATTTTGATTTTGTAAGTTTTCTCGACAGTACCATGAATCCTTTAATGAGTTCAATTGTCGGAAACGGAGGACTTCAGACCGACGAAGTAAAGCTTGAAAACAGCAAAACCTTTAATCAAATAGGGAATTTACTGAATATTGAAGGGCTCGCCGACAGGCAATTCAAGGATATCGACCTCACATTTGAGGTAAGGCAGGGAAGAGTTTATGTTAACCCCTTTGATACAAAACTTGGCCAGATTGATTTAACCATATCGGGTAGCCAGGGTCTGGATCAGAGCCTGGATTATGACCTGGAGTTTGAAATACCCAGGGCACAGTTTGGAAGTACAGCAAATGAATTTCTTGATGACCTTGCTTCACAGGCCAGTGCCAGAGGTTTTGATATCAGCCCGGGGGATGTAATTAATGTGGGTGTGAATATTGGGGGCACTTTTGGTGATCCTGAAGTTTCACTGGGTACAAAGGAAATTATTTCCGATACAAAGGAGCAGGTAAGAGAGGCGGTTGAAGAGCGCGTGAAAGAAGAGGTGGAAAAAGTTAAGGAAGAGGTTACGGAAAGAGCCGGTGAGGAAGCTGAAAATATCCTGCAACAGGCGGAGCAAGAGGCGGATAAGATCAGACAGGCTGCTAAAGAAGCCGGAGAAAAACTAATAGGGGAAGCCAGGCTGAGAAAAAAACAATTGGTTAAAGAAGCGGGAAATAACCCTATCAAGAAGCTTGCAGCGGAAAAAACCGGTGATGGATTGATAAATTCAGCCGAAAAACAGGCAGCCAGATTGGAAGCAGAAGCGGATGAAAAGGCTCAGAAAGTTTTGGATGAGGCCAGGAAGAGGGTAGAGGATTTGAAAAATCAATGATTTATTGACAAATAAATCTTTGTCTTTTATACATCCAGCATATCGGTTCAATTGTAGAAAAGTATAGCCCCTAAATTAAAAAAACCGTCCGGAAAGGACGGTTTTTTTTGTATTTTGGGTCAAACCCTTAGAATCTTTTTTCCTGAATTCTGGCTCTTTTACCAGTAAGTCCGCGAAGATAATATATTCTTGCCCTTCTTACACGTCCTCTTTTGTTGATGTCAATTTTCTCAATAAAAGGAGAGGCGGCAGGAAATATTCTTTCTACTCCAACATTACCTGACATTTTTCTAACGGTAAAGGTTTCTCTTGTTCCTGAACCTTTACGTTGAATCACAGTTCCACGGAACATTTGAATCCTTTCTTTGTTTCCTTCTTTGATTTTATAATGTACCGTTATTGTATCACCACTGTTAAAATCTGGCAATTTATTTTCGGTAGCAAACTCTTTTTCAACAACATTCATTAAGTTCATTCCGATCGGGATTATTGATTTATTAGTATCCTAAAATTAACAGGGTGCAAATGTATAATAATTTTTGCTTTAACACAAGTATTTTCTCCCCGCAATCATTAGAAAATTGAACTTTTTATTTAATGTCCATCACCGGGAACCAGCAATTTGTCTCCCGTGTCTTCGATAACCCTTTTCTTCCATGAGTCAGGATAACCAGGCTGATCTGGTGAGGCTGGATATCCATAGGGATTTCTTTCAAAAACGCCATTCTTCTCTTTTTTGATATTTCCATCAATATATTTCACGAGTAGGTATTCACCAAGTTGTTTCCATTCTTTTACCGTTTGATTTCCTGCACTTACCGAATAATCTGTTAGAAACTTGGTGGCTGCCTCTTCATCCGTTTTCATGAGTTCGAGTGCCGTCTTATCAATAGCTTTTACTTCTTTTGTAAATTGATTTTCCAGTTTGCTTTGTAATTGTTTTACATCTTTCATCATATAATTATACCTCAGATAAGCGAAGTTGGAAACAAAACTGAAGGTCCAGAATGCTGAAGTGGGAGAGTAAGTAAGCAGGTCTCCATTGCCGACCTCGTAGCTTTCGGGAACTCTTGTTATTCCACAATACATGGGTACATATACCGATGCTGCTGCATCATCAACACCAAACCACAGGATTCCCCCAATAGGATCTGGTAACCATGAGCGTGATTCAGATACAAAAGAAAATCCGGTTTGTTGAGTAGCTGTTGGCCGTTCATTACAATAAACCTTATCATCTCCTTCCACCGACCAGGTAAGGGGACTCCAGCGTTTAGGCAGGCCAAATGGACCTGCTCCGGCATCTAAGCTCATGTCATAAGCTGTCCCTTCAAGGTGATCCCTCATGAAATTCATAAGATCCAGATTGGAAAGTTTCCGGTTGGGCTTTATCCATAAGGGCATACGATTTTCAAGATCATGACCCGAAGCGTATTCTTCATATTGATCCATATTGTCATTGATCTTTCTGAAAAATGACCATACCCTCATTTCACAAAATCGGGCACCTCCAAAATCAACGGGAGCATAAACATCTGAAAAGCTAAACGCTTTGTCCTTTCCGTCAAACCATCCAAAATTACGAGCTACATCGATGACATCACTGGCATATACGGTTGTGATTTCCGGATTGAAAATTTCATCAAGATCATCTGATGATATTGAATTTTTATCATTTTCAAGAGGGAAGGTTTGTATCCTAGCCTGGTTTGCATGTGCGGAAACATACCCATCCGGTATCATTCTGGCAACCCAAACAATACCTTTGTTATCCGGACCCTTGCCGATGAGTTCCATGATCCATACTTCATTGGGATCTGAGATAGAAAATGATTCTCCGGAACTGTAATATCCATATTTTGAGGTTAAATCTGAAATAGTTTTGATGGCTTCCCTGGCTGTTTTGGCTCTTTGAAGGGTGATGTAAATCAATGAACCATAATCCAAAATGCCGCTGGTGTCTCTTAATTCACTTCTTCCGCCATAGGTAGTTTCCGCAATGGTCAGCTGATGCTGATTCATATTCCCAACCACGCGGTAAGTATGCGAAACCTGTTCAATTTGCCCAAGGTATTTATTGGTATCCCATTCATATACATCAAGCATACTTCCCGGTTCATGATCCGCTTCCGGCCAGAAATATAATTCTCCGTAAAGAACATGTGCATCAGCAGCATAAGTAATCATGGTGGAACCATTTAGCGATGCTGATTTTGTTACAAGAAAATTCGTACAACCCAATGACGGCTGAAAACCGGCAATTAAACCAACAAACAAAGCCGTTCCTGAAAATTTAAAAACATTTTTCATAGAGAATAGATTTATGATTTGAACTTAATTTATGTTTGTTTGAACATACCACAGGGTTTAGGAATAAACGATCCCTGATCAATTTAATTGTTTTACAAATTGAGGGGTAAATATAGATAAATATCCCATTTGACGAATGAAATTATTATTTTCTTGAAGATGAAAGTCCTGAATGATAATTTTTCATGATTATTTGAACAGATGACTAAAAATAGATGTTAATTTTTCTTAATAGCTTAAAAATTTAAATAAAACCCCTTATATTTGTAACAGTTATTTGAAAAAAAGGGGTTAACATTAAAATAACAATTAATTAAATAATCTTTTATTTAATATTTTAAACAATAAACTATCTTTGTAAAGTAATTAGATGATAAAATATACAATTACGGCACGGTAATTGAAAAGGATATAGAAAATAATAAAATTAAAGAGTAGTAGTTTTAGTTAGTAGTTTAGTTGGTAGTTTTAGTTAGTAGTTTGAGAAAAAAGGATTCGCTGTGACAGCGGATCCTTTTGTTTTTTGGTTTGGCTCGACTACGCTCACCAACCACCGCTCACACCATTTACTGTCATACCGCTTACTTCAACCCTTCACCCTTCAACCCTCTTCTTCAATACATCAATTCCAGTATTTCCTTCCTGTCGTTATCGTCTGGGGTGTGAGCACGGCCGCTGGCTTCATTCTTCTTCATCAGACTAAATATTTCTTCAAAACGTTCTTTTGTAATTCCTGCTTCTCCCAGCCTTTCCGGGCTTCCAACTCTGGAAAAAAGTCTTCAATTCTTTTTATGGGTTCTGTTTATTCTGTTATTTCTGAAAAACTCTTCAGGGTACTACCAGGTAAAATTGGAATGAAATATCGATTTATTTCCTTTATGATCTTCCACATGGATTTCCAATTCATGCTCTATTCCGTTGACCGTAATATCAGGATCGAGTGCATGATAAAGAAGATCATTTTTCGGATCATATTCAAAAAGTACCCATTTATTATCTATAAATCCCTGATAAGATCGTATGCCCGATAGGTCATCACGTACACTAAAACGTATGAATTTTTTTCCGCTATGATCTCCATTCGGGATAAAATTTATGGGTATGATTTGGGGTGCCACAGAATCAATGGCTATGCCATATTTTCCAAATTCCCGGGTCTTCGTGAGAAGCCATTTGTCTTTCAGAAGTTCACCCCCTTTGTATGAGGGAGTCCCATCATCTTTGAAGCTTACTATGCAGGCTTTATTTATCAGTCTTTCCGGAATGCCTTCAGCTCTAATCATAAGTTTGCCAAAATGGTGCATGGCTGCATTTTTATCTCCTATTGTATGGATCCATGGGTGAAAGGGATTAGTTGAGGGTATTCTGAGATAATGAAAATAGGCATCTTCATATAAGCTACCGGCAGGAATCTCCAGTTTAACCAGATGATTTTCAAAACTGTTGACCTGGTCCCATTTGAAGATAATTTGTTCTGTGGATTTAGGAATGGACATCTGGTTCGCTGATCTCTTTCCCTGAACAGGGAATTTCACTGAGCGTGCATTTCCTGAAATATCGGCAAACTCAATTCTTATATTTTTTGTTTCACCCGGTAAAAGTTCTATCAGTCCGTCATTCAATAAACTGGCATACATTGAGAGTCGATTATTAGGTCTTCTGAACAAAAGATGGACCTGTTCGTTTTTTGTTTCTTTCAAATAATAATCGGTATGGGCATATATATATCGTGTTTCTGCAAAACTAAATTCATCGGTCTGGTAATGGTAGATTAATTCATCATCCATGTATACCTTAATATAATATAAACCACATTTGTTTTTTGTCCCATTTAGAAAATCATAAGCTTCCATACCAAAGGAAACCGGAGAATCGACCATAAGGGTATCAATATTCTTTAATGAATAGTTTTTGTTCTCCAACTGTAATCCTAACTTTTTTCTGGTTTTGATCCTTTTTCTTTTATTTTCCCCTTCGAAAGAATAAACATAAAAATTATAAATGCGAGGATCGACGTTATCCCTAATGTTGAAACCAAATTTCTGTACGTTCAAGGGATGTTGATTTGCTGCATTCCGGATTTCAAAATGAAGGTGCGGGCCCGAAGAGCTACCTGTATTTCCTGATGATGCAATGATTTGTCCTTTTTTGACCCTTAACTCATTTTTTGCGGGGTAAATGTCGAGGGTATGGATCCGGTTTTTGTATTGATAGCGCTTAACATATTCATCGATGGGATCTTTATAATCTTGAAGATGACCATAAACGGAGGTGTAACCTCCCGGATGATTGATGTATACGGATTTTCCGTACCCATTGGTCTGAACCTTTATCCTTGAAACATAGCCGTCGGCGATAGCTCTGATATTTTTTCCGGTTATTCCCTGTGTTTTTATGTCTATTCCGGAATGAAAATGGCCCTGGCGAAGTTCAGCAAAACTTCCACTCAGGTATATTTCAATATCTACAGGAGAAATAAAAAAATTTTCCGGCAGGGAGGATTGAGGTATAATGGGTTGGGATATCAAAAATATAGACATCAATGTAATCAGTCTTCTCATGGCATATCGATCTTTTAAAGATTTTTTTCGCTTGTAAAACTAAAATTTTCCGGTGTTTGATGGAAAAAAGAAGGAGGTTTTTTTTTTATTTCTGAAACCAGTGTTATATTTGCATTAATAAATATATGGAAAATGAATGCTGATCAAATCGAAATACTGGGGACGCTCAGAGGCAGGATTAAAGAGGTAATGACAGCACTTAACAAAGAGAGAGAAAAAAACGCAAAACTGGAAAGCGAGTTGCAGAGTTTCAAAACGCGATATGATCAGCAAGAAGAAAGAATTACAGACTTAGAGCGTAAATACAATAATTTAAAATTGGCAAAAGTTTTGACAGATGGGGGAGAGGGAGTTCACGACGCCAAGATTAAAGTAAACAGCATTGTGCGGGAGATTGATAAATGTATTGCTCTTTTAAATAGATAGTTGGTTTGATGGACGATAAACTATCCATAAGGGTTAATATAGCGGAACGGTATTACCCATTACGGATTGAAAGAGATGAAGAAGAGAAAATAAGAAAAGCAGCCAGACTGATAAACGAAAAGATTTTGCAATATAAGCAAAAGTACGTTGATAAAGATGCCCAGGATTTTGTTGCAATGGCTGCATTACAGTTTGTTATCCAGTACATTGAACTTGAATCTAAAACCAAATCATCGGCTCTGGAAGAGAGTTTGAAAGAATTAAATGATGAAATTGGGGCCTTTTTAAAAGGAGAGTAATAGCGTTCTTTATATAAAAGATTTTACAAAAGCTACCCGCATTTTTTCTTCAATCGTTTGT
>CAZQOV010000101.1:0-11771 GCA_964595055.1 uncultured Bacteroidaceae bacterium
CGGATCAAAAATAGTGACATGAAACGTCTCACCGGCACCTTCAGCATCGGAAGCGGTAATTATCGGAGAATGAAGATAATAATAGCCCAGGTCATTAAAATATTGATGAACAGCAAATGCAAGAGTATGTCTTATGCGAAAAACAGCCCCAAAAGTATTGGTCCGAAACCTTAGGTGTGCTATCTCACGCAAAAATTCCATGGAATGTCCTTTCTTCTGTAAAGGGTAAGTTTCAGGATCAGATTCACCATATACTACCACCTCAGAGGCCTGTAGTTCTACTGTTTGTCCTTTTCCGGCAGACTTAACCAGCTTTCCCTTTATTCCTATACTTGCCCCGGTCGTTATCTTCTTTAGCAGGTCCTCATCGAAAGCTGGCACATCAATTACCACCTGGATATTATGGATGGTTGACCCGTCATTTACAGCAATAAAGGCTATGGACTTACTCCCACGCTTCGTCCGCACCCACCCCCGAACTTCAGCATCACGGTCAAATTTATCTGTCTTTATCAGATCCTTTATTCTTTCAGTGTTTTGTAGCATCATGGAAAAGTATTTGTTTAACAGGTTACAAAAATAGAAAAAATAAGAAGAAGTAGAGAGGTTGAATCGTTTTATCGTTTATGAGCTGGGGGTTTTGGGGTTACAGGGTGGAGCTGAGGCATGGTTGAGTAAGCAGGTGATGGATTTGCAGCGAGGATGGTGGTTTAACCGGCATGGAGGGCCCGAATTTACCCTTGCCGCAGTTATGCCCGCACAGAATTGAAATTCCCGATAGCAATATGTCAAATAATGAGCAGTATTATGACCCCTTTCCGTATGCCGGAAAGCTCCAGACAACTGTGCTGCATTACGCAATCCTGACGGATTGCTGAATCCCTCCCTGCGGCCAGGGATAACAGGCTGCTCCGTTTTTTGGGAGCGAAGGAAAACAAAAGAGTTCCTGGAGGTGGTGCAATCTTAATATGGCATATTGAATTTATCTTATAATCTGTCAGGAGGGGTTTATGTAAATCCTGACTTTACCTCTTTATGAGAAAATGAGTTAAATTTGAGCAGGAATTTCGTAACTTTCTCATTATTTTTAGGACGTTAATCTTAAAATGAGGATTTAAATACCCTGGATTCTTAAGCAGTATTCATATTGTAATTCCTTGTAGATTAATGAAATATAACAAAAACCTGACGCAGTGAAAGTCAAAAAAACCATCCTTGTAACCTGGGATTTTACAGAGGTCTCGAAAAACGCATTCCTTCATGCCTTGAAGATGGCAAAAACCGTTGACCATAATATCAGGCTTCTTCACGTAGTGAAAGAAGAAACCGACATAAACAAAGCTGAAGAGAAAATAAAGACGGAGGTTAACCGCTTAACAGCCGAATATAACATCCCGGTAGAATATGTTCTGCTGAAGGGAAAGATATTCAACCAGATTTCAAAATATACCGCAGACCATAGTGATATAGCTATGGTCTGCATGGGTACTCACGGCATGAAAGGAAGCCAGAAATATTTCGGAAGTTATGCCCTTCGAGTTATCGTGGGATCCCCAACTCCTTTCGTTGTAGTTCAACATCCTCCCCAGAATATGAATGGTTTTTCCAACATCGTTTTTCCTATTGACTTCAAATCCGAGAACAAAGAAAAACTTCAATGGGCCATATTCATGGGTAAATATTTCAATGCCCGTATTCATCTTTTTAAATCTCCCATTACCGATAAATCCCTGGCAAAAAAGGTAAATGTTAATCTCAATTTTGCCATTCGTTTCCTCATCCAGAATAACCTCGACTATGAGATCCACACATCCAGGAAAAAAGGGAATTTCAATAAAGAGATGATGATATTTGCTAAAGAGATCCATTCAGATATGGTCTTAATAACCACCACCAAACACATTACCCTGCTTGATTATCTCTTTGGTGCTCCGGAGCAATATATCATGGCAAATCCTTATAAGATTCCCGTCATGGTAGTGAATCCGAAGGCGAGTTTTTCGAAAGTGAGCCAGTTTATGTACGGGAATTGAAAAAGTTGAGCGAGATAAATTCCGTCCTTGTCACACTGAATTTTTTAGCTTCAACTTATCAATTTTTCCATGAGCCGTTTTGGGCAGTTCATCCAAAAATTCTACAAGGGCGGGTACTGCTGCCGGTTCAAGTTCTCTGCCACAGTATTTAATAATGTAATCCGCAGTTAATAAAGAATTATTCGAATCCTTAACAATTAGCGCTTTGATCAATACGAAAATTTCTCCCTACCAGTATTCACCTTCTTCCTGATCATATTCTCCGATGATCTCCAGTCGACCTTTTGGAATGTGAATAAATACAGACTGACCAATAGCTTCTATTTCTACTTTTACTCTCTGTTTTCCAAGTATTTGAACCAATCGCCCTTCCAGATCTTTCATATCGCCGCTAACTACACGAACTTTTTTTCCAATTTGATAATCCTTCTCATTTACCGTAAATTCTTCTCCGTTTTCTGCATACCGACGAACAGCCTCGATCTGGGCATCTCTGATCGCTATCTTCTTACCTTCAAAAGTAACAAACCTCACCACTCCCTGGGTTTTTAATACTGAAAGGTGCTCTTTTTCAGTGATGTGAACAAAAATATAGGAGGTAAACAAGGGCTCGGCCACCTTCTTTTTCCGATCACTCCAAATTTTTATCCGCTGAACTAAAGGCAGGTAATGCGCTATACCGTCCCGTTCAAAAAAATACGCAACCTTCTTCTCATTACGTGGTTTCGTATAAACTGCATACCAGACTTTCTCCATAATAGCCGGGTTTTCGAAATACGAAGGTAAAATAAAGTTTTAATTTTGAGAACTGAAAATGGGGATTTCTGGAAGAGGAGTGAAGAGAATGTGGCAGGAGAATAGACAGGACTTACCCGTGCAACGATTCACCAGTGCAACGATTCACCCTCCATGGTTTCCTACAACCCGAACTCACTCTTCACCTTCTCCACATAATCCAATTTCTCCCAGGTAAATAGCTCTACCTTCATCTTTACTTCTCCCCAGTAGGGAGATTCAAATGTCTTTGTTATATTTTCGGGAATGCGCCCCATATGTCCGTAGGCAGCAGTTTCGGCATAAATAGGCTTCCTGAGTTTCAAACGGTTTTCTATGGCAGCCGGCCGGAGATCAAAAAGACCTTTTATCCGGTCTGCAATTTCACCATCAGATAAATTGACTCTGGAAGTACCATAGGTATTTATGAAAATGCCCAGAGGTTCAGCAACCCCAATGGCATAGGAAAGCTGAACGAGAATTTCATCCGCTACTCCGGCAGCCACAAGATTCTTTGCAATATGCCTTGCCGCATAAGCAGCAGACCTATCTACCTTGGAGGGATCCTTACCCGAAAATGCTCCTCCTCCATGGGCCCCTTTTCCCCCATAGGTGTCCACAATAATCTTGCGACCCGTCAATCCGGTATCTCCATGAGGACCTCCGATGACAAATTTCCCGGTCGGATTAATATGATAAATAATTTCATCATCGAATAACTCCTGTACCCTCTCCGGGAGTGTGCTCTTTACCCTTGGCAACAGAATGTTCTTTACATCACTTGCAATCTTTTCAAGCATCTTTTTGTCATCCTTGTCGAAATCATCATGTTGAGTAGACACTACAATGGTATGGATGCGCTTTGGTGTGTGATCATCATGATATTCAATCGTTACCTGTGATTTCGAATCGGGTCGGAGGTAAGGCATCTCTTTACCTTCCTTACGTATCGCAGATAATTCAATTAGCAATTTGTGCGCAATCTCGAGCGCCAGAGGCATATAATTATCGGTTTCCCTGCATGCGTACCCAAACATCATACCCTGGTCGCCGGCTCCCTGAAGCAAGGGATCTTCTCTTTCAACACCCCGGCTTATATCCTCAGATTGCTCATGTATAGCTGTTAGTATCCCACAGGAATCCCCGTCGAACATATATTCGTTCCGGGTATATCCAATTGTATTTATGACTTCTCGAGCCACTTTCTGCACATCTACATAAGTGGTCGTCCTAACTTCTCCCCCCAGAATAACCTGACCGGTAGTAACCATAGTTTCGCAGGCAACTTTTGAATCGGGATCGAAAGCCAGAAAATGATCAAGCAATGCATCGGAAATCTGATCGGCTACTTTATCAGGGTGTCCCTCGGAAACGGACTCGGATGTGAATAGGTATGACATTGTTTATTGTTTTTTATGTTAGTTTTTTTTATTAATAAATTCTCATTTATGTTGTTAAGATTCCGTCTGTAGAGAAAATTCATGAATTTCCTCTACAATGATCGGCTAAACCATTGCAAATACCTTCCTGCAAACAGTCTCCAAATCCGCCTGGCGAAGCCGGCGACCAACACGCCAGCCTTACGATGAAAAGCGGTCTGCAAAACTGCACTACTGCAAAACTTCCTATTAATAAATCAGGGGATATTGACTGAAAATAAATCACTGCTTTAGCATTTTTTTTCCGTGGTTGCAATCAGTCAAATCTGTCCACCTGAGGCTTTGCAAATATAAGTAAAGTTTTTTGATTTGATAATTTGAGCGCGAAAAGAAGAGAATGAGGGGGGGAGAATGTGATAGAAAAGCCCTCTTGCCAAGCCTCTAATTCTTAACTATTCCCAATTTAGGGGGCTGGGGGCCGCTGAAGGAAATTGTCCAAAAAAACACTTTTGGGGGGACTCAACGATTCGATTCATCAACCTTTCAACCCTTAAACCATTCAACCAAACTTGGCAGGATATTTGATCTGAACAAATTAACCCCCAGATATGTTTGAGAAATACATTTTTTATATATTTGGGAAATTAAAAAAATTGCATAACCCAAAAAAGAGAAGTATGAAACGATTAAAGATTTTCCTGTTTTTTGTTATGATTTCTTTCACAGGAGTTTACGCGCAGACTTATGCAGATGTCTTGGCAAAATTCAATGAAGGAGCTGATGATATCAACAAAGGTGAATATGAGACCGCAATTGATCATTTTCAGGAGTTGTTAACTATGGCAGAAACTGTTGGTGACTCAGCAAACGACCTGGTTGCTAAAGCTAAGGAGCAGGTCCCTTTGCTAAACTACCAGGTTGCGATTAGTTACATAAAACAAAAAGATTATGAAAATGCCATTCCCTATCTTGAACAAACCGTCGATCTGGCTGAAGAATATGAAACCAATGAAGAATATAGTCAAAAAGCCATGAGATATCTCCCAACCCTCTTAACAGGGGTGGGAACCCAAAAACTAAAAGCCGGGGATAATGATGAAGCTATGCGGCTTTTTGAGCATGCTGTTAAGTATTCTCCAGACTATCCCAAAGCCTACCTGGGACTCGGCATGGTTCATAAGGCTAATTTTGAAGAAGATCAAATGATCGAAGCGCTAACCAAATCCATTGAACTTGCAAAAGCTAAAAATGATGTGGAAAGCATTGAAGATGCTCAAAATGCTCTGGGTGTTTATTTCGTCGAACAAGGGAATATGGAACTGGCGGATGTGGATCCCGAAATGGAAGACTTTAGCTATGCACTGGATGCATTCAATAAAGCTGTTGAGTATGATCCGGACAATGCCGATGCTCATCTGAAGCTGGCCTTAATCTATAACCGAATGATTGAATACGATCAGGCGATAGAACATGCAAAAAAGGCTCTCGAGACAGAAACCAATGAGGTCAAAATTGCAGCCATTAATTATGAACTGGGAAATGCTTATGTAGGAACTGCTCAGTATGACCTTGCATGCGAGGCTTTTAACAATGCTATGGTAGATGAATTTGAAGAAAGAGCCACGGCCCGGAAAGAAAAAATTCCCGGATGTAATTAAGGTAATTTCGTTTTCAAAAAAAATTAAGCCGCCATTTTCAGAGCGGCTTTTTTTATGAAGGTTTTTAGGCTATGAAAGTTTATAGGCTTCTTTTTCTGTCTTCTTCACCTATACTTAAAAAATTGTTAACCCCCTTTGTTTTTTTCTAATTTTGAGATTGAAAATAAAATTTGAAGGCATTGACGAAACAGGAGTGGAACCTTTTTTCCGGTGTAATCATCTTTTACGGATTAGCACCTTCTTAACTCCCCTCTCCCCATTATTGATCTGCAAAATGTAAACACCTTCCTCAAGACCTGAAATATCTATTCTCTTTACATATTCATAGCGGTACATTTCTTTTTTTAATACGATTCTTCCCAATTGATCGTAAAGCTCAAGAATGTAATCCTGTTTTTCTCTGTTGTCGTTATGAATAAAGATGGTTTCTGTTGCCGGATTGGGATAAACATTGAACATTCCGCTAACGGCTTCTGTATCTTTTATTGAAGTGGTCAGGTTTGTGGAGTCATCACTTGCTGCCTGGTAAACTTCCTGTGTAGCTTCATTCTGGATAAAGCTTGCAATCCTTAACCTATCCGGATCATAAACGTTTGAGTATTCCCAGCTAAAACTGAAGGCCCGGGTCTGCCCTCTCTCCCAACTGTCGAATACTGCCGTGCCAGCGCTATTTGGTAACATATCCTTCACTACATTGATGAAATTATCAGCCCCGTTTTGGGTTGAAATTCCGGTGATCAGTTTTTCATAAACCACAAGGTGAACAATACGTTCAGCAGGCTCGAGGTCCATTAGAGCAGTAACCTCTGCCCTTGCCAATACCTGTTCATTATCATATTCAGCATCCACCGTAATTTCGAAGGGACTGTCCATAAGAGCTGCTTTTTTCAGTTCCTGTGGATCAGGCATACCGGACCCATATTCAACCCTGTATTCAGAAATAAATCCTCCGTCTATTATCGTATAAGGTACATCAGAAATATCATAGTAAAATGTACGAATTGCAGGAACAGAACTATTATGAGCATTGAAGGGATCTTCTCCCGGGAAGGAAGTATGATATTCCAGCTTGATCAGGTCCTTGAAGTTATCATTATATATGCTGTTCACAATCCCATCTGCTTCCAAAACGCTATTATCCGAAGTATTGGTAAAATGCTCCAGCAATATTTTCCGGTTTCTTTCATTTATCCTGATGTTATCAAAGGCGAATCCCTCTCTTTCCGCTTCGCTGCTTTCATGCTGTGAAGTAAAAGCAATCCGGAATTGGACCCTTTCCTTACCTCCCAGTTTATCCAGTTGATGACGTGCATTTACCCAGTCTTCGTCTGCAGCAAAGGGCATCTCTCCTGACCAGCCAGTGGCATCCTTATCGGGTGAGGGGTTTACCTGATCCGAATTATACCAGTTTATCCCACTGTTGATTGATCCAATCGTTTCCCAGTTTTTTCCGCCATCAGTGGTGGACTGTAAAACAAGTCCCTCAGTATTTGAGGATAAACTTCTGTAAATATCCATTGAGATCATTGGACGCTCCATAACTGTAAAATCAAAGCAAGGAGATTTCACCCAGGAATATTCGTAACCCTCAGAGGAAGGCAGATTTGTATACCAGGCTCGTGATGACGCATCATTAAGACCGGAGAAGGTAACCTGGTTATAATCCCAGCTCATATAGTCTGAGCTATCTGCCATTTCTGCCGACCACCATGTTTCTTCGAGATCAAAATCCTCGAAATAATCATCCTGTGCCGGGCCCATCGGAATTACAGGCTTTAAATGAATTTCTCTTTCTGATTCTCCTGTACAACCCAAACCCGTCTCTGCCTGAAGGTGGACAGTCCACACATCAAGGCTATCGAAGGCAAAGCTTATTTCCGATTCTCCACTTATGACCCGGGCTTCTCCTGCCGGATCTGTAATGGTCCATTCGTAATTAACAATCTCATTGCTGCTAATCATCATACTTGTCAGAACAATGCTTTTTCCCTCCTCATAACATTCACTCTCAACAAAAAATGACCCTGCAGGCTTACCTTCAAATGTCAGGGTTTTTTCCAGTGAATCCACACATCCTTCTTCGGTTTCTCCGGTTAACAGGATATTTCTTATTCCCGGATTTTCGTATATGTAAGAGGGTGATTCCTCTGTGCTGGTATTATCCTCTTCGCTATCCGGATCATCAAAGTTCCATACCCAATTTGTAATCCGGTCCTTATCCTCTGTGGTATTAATAAAATGGATGCTGTCTCCTGGGCCAATGCATAAATTTTCTACAGTAAAATTCAGTTCCGGAATCGGAATGATGTTAAGATTTTTGGTAACCGAATTTTCACAGCCATTTTCCGACCTTCTGGTCAGGGTAATGGTATTTTGTCCTTCGGGAGCTGAATCAGGGATAAAAACAAAGCCTTCATTAACATTTCCCGATACACCCAAACCGGAAAAAACAGCCTCCGGATCAGAAGAAACCATTTCAAAGGGAGGAAGATTTTTACAGTACTGATCTTCATCAGGGATTAATATTTCAGCCGGTTCAACACTTTCGACAGAAAAATTCTCCTTCAGGAAAAACCAGGTTTCATCGAAATACCGGTATTCCAGGGTATAAATCCCTTCTCCGAGAACCGAAGGATCTATGGTTGCTGAATTATCATCATGATCTGTTAATCCTTCTGCTACTTCTTCATCATCCTTAAATAATTGGAATGAACCCGTATCTCCCGCTACATTTGAACCGGAAACAGTAAATGGCATGCCGTAATCACAAAAAACCTCTTTGGGAATATGTAAATCGCCTTCGGCACCAAGCACGAATACCAGGGCACTATCGGTACTTATACAACCAAATGAATTGGTGTAAGTATAATACAGGGTGTGAGGTGAATTCAGGGTATCGGCTTCACCGGGATCAAATACTCCGGTTTCACTGTTTACACCAGGGCCTGAGAATATTCCTCCGGAGGGTTCTGCTTCCAGTTGAACAGAATCCGCTTCTACATAATAACTGGCATTCAGGTTTATAATCTCAGCACTGGTCTGAGCATTCACTGTGACCGTAGCTTCACCGGTGCCGGAATTGGAAATCCCGTTGACATCCACTACCGAATCAATACCATATACGGTAGTTGAAAGGGGAGAAAGGCTCAGGAAATCGGGAGAACTGTTTATCAGGTACCCGGTATTTGTATCTCCATCGGAAAGATATATTCGCCAGGGAGATCTGCCGGTAAGATTGACGGTTAATTCCGCAAGTTCACCTTCACAGATACTCTGTGTTCCGGATAGACTCGCTGTAGGGAGTGTAGTATAGATACTGAGTGAATTCGATTCGACATTATCGTAAGGCCCTCCGGTATTTCCGGCCTGATCCTGCAAATAAACCACAATCTCAAGATCTCCCGGAGCGACCTCAGGGTCGGCAGAACGCACTTCATAGTGAAGCTCATAATTGTTTCCGGAAATATGAACAAAGCTGACATTCGGAGAAGTAAGCGGCACCCCGTTAATGTGGATGTCCTCGTCTGTTGCTGTATAATCATTCCCATCTGCCTCAATATCCGCAACGACTACATCGCCTATGCTGTATATACTGTCCCTGACACTTATGGTGACAACGACAGGAGAATTTGCATCGATGGAAAGTGAGTTATCGAAAAGCCGGGTTTCTGTCAGACTGGTGTTACCGTTACTGTTTTTCAACTGTAGTGAAGCTGTTAATTCACCCGGGGACACATCTTTGTCTCCTTCCTGAACAGTATATTTTAACAGATAAAGCCCATCCCCCATTTCCTGGAAACTCACATTGGATTCGCTTATGGAAACCTCATTAACCCAGGTTTCTGATTCCACGTAGCTGTATCCTTCTCCATCGGCAGAGACAATTATGCTTATTTGTTCGCCTACCTTATAATTTCCTGAAAGAGGAGGACGCATATTATCAATAAGGGGGCGCTGAGTATCAATGATGGTATTGTTGTTTACGACCCCGTTATAACTATTCCCATATAGGGAGCTCGAAATCAGTTGCAGATTATTTACAGGAATGATTTCTCCCGCAGTATAACCCGGGTCTCCTGCTTCAACCACAAAATAAGCAATATACAGAACACTGCTTAGTCTTTGTACGGCAGAAAGGGTTTTTCCAGCAACCGTACCGGAATAATAGTCATAATTATTCCCCTGATCATCAACCACTTCGATCTGAACTTCTACTGTATCACCAATTATATATGTGCCTTCAGGAATCGTTACATCAACTATCGTAGGCCCCTCTTCATCCAATATAGAAATGCCATTGGTTATCAGATCCTTACTGCCTCTCAATTCCTCTTCTGAAATGGTAATTCGGAAATCTGTGACATCTTCGGTAAGTGGTCCGGTCAAACCAAGTCTAAGGCTGGCTTCCGTTTCACTGATATAATTCACTGCATTGAGGGTAATTACTTCGGGTCCGTTATGGCTAAAACCGGAGATCGATAAATCGGAATTCAGGAACTGCTCTTCCCTAAGACTCAGTGTTAACTGACTACCATCGACCATCGATTCAATAAGTCCGGGGTCATTTATGGTGGCTGTCGGTTTTTCGGGAACGATTGTCAGAATAGGTTCCCCGCTTATGGTTCCAGCCTGGGTGTAAATTAAGGCATCGGCCGGAACATTGATGGTAATATTATCATTCTCATAAATATTATATTCCGGAACTGCCGGTATGGATATGGCTACTTCATTTCCGGAAAGGCTTGTATGGGAAGCTCCTCTGTCGTTACCCAGCAAGGCATTGATAACATCCGCATTCCACCCCGGGCTCCCTGTTAACCCACGGATTAAATTTTCATTGACAATTGAATTTGTTCCAAGGGTTTCTTCCCATCTATCGCCTGCCAGGGTTAATACGATATCGGAATTTCCTTTTCGGATATCCAGCTCCCCGTTGGCTGTTCCATCCTCTATGCTGCCCGATACCCTTACCCGGGCAGGTTCATTCCTTATCATGATTTCAGGCGTAGCCGAAACAGATGCGAAGTACCAGGAAAGACAGGAGGGCGGGATTGTTAATTTCACTGTTTCATCTGAGGAAAGAAAATAATCCGGTACTTCTGGAAGGCGTATCACAACAAGGGAATTATTGACCCTCTCAACATGAGTATAATCCAGGGATTCGGTAACAATTTCCCAGTTTTGATCGCCTTTGAAAGCATTGATCAGATTCCTTGTGGAAGAATGATCGAACCCCACATAAAAAGACCAGCTCACTCCGGTTAAACTGATTCTAATGGTCGTTCCCCCGGCCCTTACATCGCTCTCCAGGTTATCGGTGAAGAGGGTGCCACTTAATTCAGCAGACTGGGAATAGAGAGACCCCATTATTACAGGGGTAATGATGACAGATATAATAAAAATACATTTTTTCATCTCAAAAACTTTTAAAAGTTTATGGAAAGAGATGACCCTTATTCCCAGATATTTCCCTGCTGATCTGCTTTGATGAGGCTTATCATCCTGTTTTCTTCAAAGCCATTTGCACCCAATATAATGAGATTGCTTTGCGTGTATAAAATATCTTCCACTGTCTGATCTCCTGTTTCTCCAAACTCGCGTGAATCGATTATATTTCCTTCTTCATCAAGAAAATAAATAAGAATATTCTTATCTCCTTCGAAGGTTTTGTTGGCAGCAACTATCAGTTCACCATCTCTGCCTCTGGTTATCGCCTTCCCTTCAAGACTGCCCGATGCCGTGATGATCCGGGTCCATCTTTCTCTCAGATTAACAAGCTTCTTGAGGATCAACCTGCTTTCATTTTCACCATTTTCTTTTACCGAACCGAAGAGATATAAGGTTGAATCATTGGTAACAACAGCATCGCCCAGAATTTCCCTTAAATTGGGAGAACCGATAAACGCCAGATCGAATATATTTCCTGT
>CAZQOV010000102.1:0-11537 GCA_964595055.1 uncultured Bacteroidaceae bacterium
CATACGACAGCAGATTTACAGTCTGCCCCAGTTGGCCACTTTGGTATCTCCCCGGTAAATTCTTTTTGAAAAACGAATGCAAATTTACGTAAAGATTTTCAAAAAAATAAGAACATTGAGAAGTTTATCCATTATCATGCAATTTTTTACTAAATTCTCTGAAATTTAGCGAATTACATCTTCCAAAACTTCTGCTTCCGCAAAACCTGGTTTGGGTATTTTATATAAACGCCAGCTAAACACCTGCAAATCGTAAAAGAACCTGGTTAAAGAGCCGATGGAGGGATTCGAACCCACGACCTGCTGATTACAAATCAGCTGCTCTGACCAACTGAGCTACATCGGCCTGTAAACCTGCCGGAGAATACCCCCGGAAAACGGTTTGCAAATGTATGAAAATAAAATTTATATAACAAAATAAAAATTCTATTTTTTATTACTCAGGCTCGCTTGTATTTTTCTTTGTGTTTCAGTAATTGACGACGAAGCGCATCAACAACATTATCGGTGGATTCCTCGAAAGTACTACTTTGTTTCTTGGCAAAGACGGGGCTACCGGGAAGTTCTAATCTTACTTCTGTAATTTTATTCTCCTTATCACCTACATTTTCCAGTTTTAAATAGACCTCAGCACTTATAACTCCATCATGAAATTGCAGGAGCTTATAAAGCTTGGACTCAATAAATTTTAATAATTTTACATCAGCATCAAACTTAATTGAATGAATCTTAATGTCCATAGGATCCTCCTTTCTTAATCGGCTCGCGGGTGAGCTTTTTTGTACGTATTTTTTAAGTTTTCGAAACTATTATGGGTATAAACCTGCGTTGCCGACAGGTTAGCATGTCCCAGTAATTCTTTTATAGCGTTTAAGTCGGCCCCTTTGTTCAATAAATGCGTAGCAAAAGTATGCCGCAATACATGAGGGCTTTTTTTCTTTCTTGTGGTCAGATATTGTAAAAAATTAGTTGTCGTTCTGTATATCAGCTTATCATACACAGCTTGACCTTTATTGGTCAGCAATAAAGTTTCATCTGTGGAATCCTTAAAGTTTTCATTTCGGCTTTGTATATAATCTTCGAGGAGTGCGGAAAGATTGGAAGAAATTGGAATAATCCTTGGTTTGTTTCGTTTACCCACAACCAAAATTTGTTTTTTAACCTTATCAAATGAAGAGAGCTTAAGCGAAATAATTTCGGCCCTTCTGATTCCGGTTTGATAGAGAAGTTCAAGTATCAAACGGTTTCTTTTTCCGGAAAAATCATCGCCAAAATCATAAGAATCCAGAAAATCATTAATCTTTTCATTTTCTATAAATTCAGGCAATCTCTTACTAAGCTTAGGCTTTAAAACTTTATCCAGAGGATTCGTCTTCAAATAGCCCATTTGAATAAGATATTTGGAATATTTTCGCAGTGTAGATAATTTCCGATGAATGGTTCTGGGCGAAATACCATTTTCCATCTGTGCTACCACCCACATCCGAAGGGTTAAGGGATCCGGGAAATCATCCTCCTGACCAATCTTTTCGGCAAAATCAAAATATTGCCTTAAGTCATTCTCATAAGAGAGAATGGTATGTTTGGAAAAACGTTTCTCAAAACGCAAATATTCAATAAAATCGTGCTTATGCCTCATAGGCAGGAAAAAATTTAATCCCCTGCTCTTCCCTGTTTGAAATCAAAAAGATACTATTCCTCTTCCTGTTGCATCTTTTGAACGTAAATGGCACGCAATTTTTGCTGTCTTTTTTTAACAGAAGGTTTCGTATATGCCTGACGATTCCGCAATTCCTTTATAACGCCAGTTCTTTCAAATTTTCTTTTAAATTTCTTCAGCGCTCTTTCAATATTTTCACCTTCTTTAACAGGTATAATAATCATAATGTAACCTCATTTTTTTGTGAGCCGCAAATTTAGGAATTCAATTTGTGATTTTCCAAAAAAAAGTAATTTTTTTTATTATTAATATTACAGGCAAAAGGCTAAAGTATTAGATGATTGCAAAACAGGGAATTACAATAATATTTATTAGCTTCTCTAAAGATATAAAATTCGTCTGTTAAATTCCACTTTAATGGGAAAAAAAATAAAATAAATAGTTTAGGGCAGAAAATAGGGCTCGATCAGGTCATATACACTATCGGGAAATATCCTGTTGATCCTGACATGTTTCAGGGCCAGGGAATCTCCATAATAGTCCCTTAAAGCAAAGAACTTTTTAACATGTTCTTTCTCCAGATAGGGGTGACTTAACAAATCCCCAAAATCAACTTCCTGTAGAGAAATTTTGATGATATTTTCCGGATCAACCACCAGGTAATCCTGCAGGATGATTCTAAGGGAATCTTCCAAATCATAAACCTCCCCCAACTGGTCCATGGAATAATATCCTCCTAAGAGGTCCCGGTAATTTAAAATCCTGCCTGCCAGTCTGGGCGTTAATTCCGGAATTTTCATCAACTCGGAAAAGCTTGCTTTATTAATGGCAATTTTAGGCATTTCCGTATGTTCGGATTTAACATACTTTTTATCGACAGGGGTTTTTAGCTCAAGCGAATCGGTATCATTTATTCTTATATAGGGCAGCATTTGTTTGTAAACCTCTTCTTCCAGTCCATAAATCCGGGTAAGATCGGCAGGATTATCAAATTTTCCACCGGCTTTGCGGTAGGCCACAATATTATTTACCACAAAACTGCTCAACCCCATATCGATAAGTTCTTTTCTTTTTACCTTATTAGGATCAAAGATCAGGAAATTATATTGAGGAGGTGAGGGTATCTTCGCAGTTGATAAGGTTGGTTTTTCCTGATTTGGTTGAGGCTTTTTTTCAAATGAATGAATGAAAGATTCAATTTCCTGTTTTTGTTTTTCTGAAAGTACCAGAGGGTCCGGTTTAATTGAAGATTGGATGATTCTGATGACCAATAAGGCAACAATGATGATCAGCATAACCAGGAATGCACGCTTTTCCCGTACCGAAAAGCCTTTATATCTTTGAAATAGCCAGCGCATACCCAAAGATAACCATAGGGACTGCAATGCAGTTGCAGACGGTATATTATTCTACAGGCCCCTGTCTCAATTCCTGGGTAGGATGCTCCAGGGCAGGAACAGCTTCTTCCCTGTTATTCTTAATGGCATTCATAATTCCATAAGCAAAGATGATGGCGATTACCAGCGGTGCAATAAATTTCACACTGAAATTATAGGCATTAAAATATTTTACCCTGAGCTTACCCGCATTAGACAATTCTTCTCTCGTCTTCCTTTTTCCATAAAAATAGCCGATAAACAGGACAATGAATAATCCCCCAACGGGCAATAATATATTGGCTGTAGTGAAATTCAGGAAATCAAAAACGCCGGAAAAAATCACGCTCAGAATTCCAAGAAATGAAACGGATATGGTTGCCACAACTGTTGCCTTTTTTCTTATCATTTTCAACTCTTCCACAAAATAGGCAACAATAACTTCCAACACTGAAATTGTGGAGGTCAATGCTGCAACGGCCAGAAGAATAAAAAACATAGTTGATAAAATCTGACCACCGGGAATGCTGAAAAGAATACTCGGTAAGGTAATAAACACCAGTCCTTCTCCCGATACATTTGCTAAGCCAATATTCTCAATATCAGCAAAAGCAAAAACGGCGGGAAAGATTGCAATACCAGCCAGAATGGCGATGAATGTATCGGCACCGGCAACGGAAATGGCAGTAGATCCGAGATTGTCATTTTTCTTAATGTAAGAACCATAGGTAATAAGCGTACCCATCCCAATACTAAGGGAGAAAAAAGCCTGTCCCAGTGCTTCCAGTATCACTGAGGGGGTGATTTTTGAAAAATCGGGATTAAAAAGAAAGTGCATCCCCTTTTCTGCCCCGTCAAAAGTTAAAACGTAAACGGCCATGGATATAAGCATAAAAAGCAGCAATGGCATGAGGAATTTCGTATATTTCTCAATTCCGTTTTTAATCCCTGCAATAACAATGTAGCCCGTAAATACCATAAATATGAGAAACCATAAAACCGGTCTGACAGAACTGAATCGAAAATCATCAAACATATTGCTCAGCTGGGTGGTGGATTTTCCGGATAGACTCCCTGTAAAGGACTGGTATATATATTCCAGGGTCCAACCTGCAACCACTGTATAAAAGGCAAGTATCATAAAGGCAGCTGCGACCCCCATCAAGCCGATAAGGTACCAGGGTTTTCCCGGAGCGAGTGTTTTAAACGCTCCGTAGGGGTTTCGCTGTGCTCCCCTTCCTATTACAAATTCAGAAAGCATTACAGGCACACCTATAATCACTATGCTAAGGAGGTAGACAATCAAAAAGGCAGCACCGCCATTTTCTCCGGCAACATAAGGAAACCTCCAGATATTTCCAAGTCCAATAGCAGAACCGGCTGCAGCTGCAATTACACCAAATTTTGTACTAAAATTATCTCTTCCGGAATCAGGGGTAACAGACATAAGCAATGGATTTAAAAACGAAGAGCAATGATAATAAAAAATGTGAGAATTACGATAATCCGAATTGTGTGATTTTCGCAGGCAACAAAAAAAACAGATTTTCAACTTCTCAAATCGCTAAACACCCAACGATAGCAAAGGAGTTCTTATCCCTCTGCGGCCAAAAAGACTTTCACCCTCTGTTCAAACTACTCAATCCAAGTATTATGCAGGACTGATAAAAAAGCGCTTTTTCATTTCAAATAGATTACAAAATAAAAGCACTCCACTTTCTGTCGCTTAAAAACCCTTCCTCCCGGGAGAGGATTTGGAAGGGACAGCAAAGTAGAGTGCTTAAAAACTTAATGTTTCTTAATAATCTGGCTTTTTATGGTGCCGCATTATTCTTTAAAGCGTATCGATGCAGTTCAGGTCATCAAAAGCAATCTTCAGTCTTTCCACCATGGCTTTTTCTCCTTCTCTCAGCCATACACGAGGATCATACTTTTTCTTGTTAGGTTTGTCTTCTCCTTCTGGGTTTCCTATCTGAGATTGAAGGTAATCGCGATTTGCAGCTTCATATTTCCGCACACCATCCCAGAAAGCCCATTGGGTATCGGTGTCAATATTCATTTTAATTACGCCATACGAAATTGCTTCTCTTATTTCTTCTTTTGAAGAACCGGACCCGCCATGAAAGACAAAGTATACAGGTTTATCCGGAGTATTATAATTCTCCTGTATGTAATCCTGCGAATTTTTAAGAATGATTGGCGTCAGTTTTACATTTCCGGGCTTATATACACCATGCACATTCCCAAATGAGGCGGCAATGGTAAAATTTGGAGAGATCTTACTAAGCTCTTCATATGCATATGCCACTTCTTCCGGCTGTGTATAAAGCAGCGCATTATCAATTTCCGTATTATCCACTCCATCTTCTTCTCCTCCGGTTACACCCAGTTCAATTTCGAGGGTCATGTCAAGCTTAGTCATTCTTTCCAGATAGGTTTTACAAATTTTAATGTTTTCTTCCAGGGGTTCTTCGGAAAGATCCAGCATATGAGAGCTATAAAGAGGACGTCCATAACGTTCGTAATGTTTTTCACCATAATCCAGCAAACCGTCGATCCAGGGAAGTAATTTCCTGGCAGCATGATCGGTATGCAAAATTACCGGCACACCATAAAGTTCCGACATCATATGCACATGTTTGGCTCCTGAAATTGCACCGGCAATTGCGGCTTCCATATTTGCATTGGGGGCTCCTTTACCTGCATAGAAGGTGGCTCCGCCATTTGAAAACTGAATCATAACCGGTGAATTAACCACTTTGGCTGCTTCAATAACCGCATTAACTGAATTGGTGCTTACAACATTCACTGCTGGCAGGGCAAATTGGTTTTCCTTTGCAATTTTAAAGACTGTTCTGACATCTTCGCCGGTAACAACTCCGGGTTTTACATGGTCTAAAATTTTTTGAGACATGATTTATGATTTAAAAAGTTACTATTGAATAATCGTATTTCGCGCAAATTTATAAATAAAAACCCGAAATTTAGATCAGTTTGTAATTTTATTGTCGGAATATCAAAAAGGATATCCTATGCCTATGTTTAAGGTAAAATCATCTGAAGTCATACGGGATGTTCCAAAGGTCCATTTTTTACCTTCAGGAAGAACGGGGTTCCGGGTTTTTATTCCGAGGTCGAGACGGAAAGTAAAAAAAGAAAAAACAAAGCGGGTCCCAAAACCCGTTCCTACGGCTATATCTTTATAAAATGATTCGGGTTTGAACAATGCTCCTGTCCTTTCATCATTCTCATTAATCGCCCAGATGTTCCCGGCATCCAAAAAAAGTGCTCCTTCCAGAACCCAGAACAGTTTAAACCGATACTCAATATTTGCTTCCAGCTTTATATCGGCGGTTTTATTCGGGTATGTTAGTTCTTCTTCCTCATCATAGGATCCGGGGCCAAGATTTCTTACCTGCCAGGCCCGGATACCATTTGCGCCTCCGCCAAAATACTTTTTCTCGAAAGGCAGGGCTGTGGAGTTCTGATACGGTAAACCCGCACCGGCAAAAACACGATAGACAAGGCTGCTATTCTTATCCAAGACATTGTAGTACCGGAAATCAAAATCCCCTCTTATATACTGAGCAAACTCGGTGTTAAAGAGTTCGTAACTGCCATTTTTTTTCTCCACACCGGCCAGATCGAAAGAGGTTGACAGCAGATTTCCTGCCGATTCCAGGTTCATCCTGAAATAGGTAAAATCGCTTTTCTTTTTTATGTTCTGATTATTAAATATCAGGCTGTAATTGGTCACGGTTACCAGATGAGGTTGATAGGAATAGAAGATATATTTTCCCTCAAGCCATTCCGAGAATTCCTGAGATTTGTAAGGAATGGATACCAGGTTTAACTCTACGGGATTGATGATATGGGTCAAATGCCTATTAGCTCTCCAATTATAACCAAATGAGGCATTTGCAACGGTTCTGGTATAATCAGGCCGCCGTTGATAATTATATGCCGCTGAAATGGAGGTATTGGGATTGTATTTTTTTATAAACTGATCGGTCTTGAATGGCAGAAAAAATTTAGGAATTCTTAACCGTACCTCCGAACCAAATTCTACCATATAACCATAATCAGAAGGATAGTTTTCCTCAAGAGCTTCAAGCGCGCCGGTAAGACTCAGGCTCAAATTTTCAGCACCCTGGAACAGATTCCTATGCTGATAAATAACATTTCCTGCTGCTCCAATATTTCCTGAAGAATTTGTACCCTGCAATTCGACGGCATAGGATTGAAGCGTTTGGGGTGTAAGAAATATCTCGCAATCCAGTACGGTTTGTCCCTGACTATTGATACTATCCCTGTCTCTAAATTCAATATTTACCAGACGAAACAGTCGCAAAGAAGAAAGATTGCGGTAGGTCTTACGCACATTATCGAGATTGTAAAGCTCTCCGGGGACAATATAATTTGATTCGGTCAGGACACCGGGTTTTATCTTGAGCTTATCTCTGTAAAGAAGATAGATGGATCCTATGTTGACTGTATCGGTATAAATCTCATAGTCCTGAAGGTTGCTCAATGCCATACGTGAGTCAAATTCTGTGTGCAAAAAAACATCACCAATTCTTACCTTTGGATGTGAGACTTCAATATAGCCCTCTTCATTATCAGGACGCAGGTATTTTTTTATGATGAGTTTTATGTTTACGCTGTGATGACTAAGGGTAGTATCAGCCTCATAAAAAATATATTCTTTGTTAAAATAATAATAGCCATGATTTTTTAACAGGGTCTCAATCCTTTCTCTTTCCCGGGATAAAACATCCACATCGAAATGGTCGTTTTCATTCAATAAAGAATTAATGGTATCGCTCAGGACGAGATCTCGAAGATCTTGATCCTCAAACTCATAAGAGACTTCATGTATACGATAGGCCTCTTTAGGGCTTAGTTTATAAATTATTTTGGCCTTCTGATTTTTCAATATCACTGAATCCTCAACGCTGGCATTATAATATCCTTTGTTTTGAAGAAAAAGTTTCAGCTGGGAAGCCGTTTTCTCCTCCAGGAACTCATCATAAATAACAGGTTCTTCCCCGATTTTTCGCAAGGTTCTGTGAAACCAGCCATCTTTTGTCAGATCAGACAGGTTGTAGAGTCCAAGGTGGAATCTAAAGCCGAGAATTTTTCTATTCGGTTTTTGACGTATAATATTCTCAAGCTCATCTTTTTTGATTTTTCCATCCCTGATCTTCAGGGAATAATCATCCAGTAAGTATTCATCCTCGGGAACATGCTTTGTTATACTACCGGAACTCAGCATTAAAGCGAAAATAAACAGGTATAAACTATATTTGATCAAATTATAAGAATCTTAAAAACCGTAAATGTGTAGTGCTAACAAAAATGCAACATTTTATTATTAACTTAAAAAATACATTCTATATTTTTGCAAACATAAAATTTCTGTACATGTTATCCCGCAATCAGCTAAAATATTATTCCTCTCTACAGCAAAAAAAATACCGGTATATCCATAAATCTTTTCTTGCCGAAGGTGATAAAATAGTAAGAGAATTATTAAAGGATCCCGGTGATTTTCTGAAAATTAAAACCCTGGTAGCTCTTCCCGAATTCCTGGAAGAATGTAAAATGAACCGGGGAATTGATAAGGTGGAAGTCAATCAGAAAGAACTTGACCGAATTTCCTCCCTCTCCTCCCCAAATAAAGCCATACTGGAGATTGAAATTCCGCAATACCCATGGTCGGCCTTCGAATTGAAAGATGACTTTAGTTTTTTTCTGGAAAACATTCAGGATCCCGGAAACCTGGGGACCATTATACGCACTGCAGACTGGTTTGGCATTCCGAATCTTTTTCTCACCGACGAGAGTGTAGATCTTTACAATCCCAAAGTAATTCAATCGACAATGGGCAGCTTCGCAAGGGTAAGAGTTCATTACGTAAAACCTGAGGATTTTTTTCATGAGATCCGAAAACTTCCCCCTTCATATCAATCGATTGCAACAGCATTAGACGGGGAAAATATCTTCAAAACCCAATTCAATCGAAGTGGCGTTTTTTTGTTTGGCAATGAGTCTCGCGGGCTAAGTAAGGTTTTATCTGAACAGGCTGATGTGAAAATCCATATTCCCGGTTCGGAGGTTAATTCGGGAGCTGAATCCTTAAATCTAAGTATTGCAGTTGGAATTATCGGAGCAGAGATTATCAGGAGAAAAACTATTCAAAATGAAAGTTGATCATTACGATAAATGACCGAAGATGATCGATAGAATTTACAAAACGGGTTTCTAAAGCCTCATTATCCTTAACAAGAATATTTCTCAGGCCCATTCCCACTTTGATCTCAGGAGAGAATTTGAAATACTGTAAATAGTAATCAATCCCAAATCCCCCTTCCAGATATAGATCAGAGGGTTTTAGTTTCACATGAATCCTGTCATTTTCATCAGATTCTTTCCTGGCTGCAAGATCATATCGATAATTAAGACCTCCGATAAGATAAGGCCTTACATTATTAATTCTTTTCGATCTATACTTAAGCAAAAGAGGGAAATCCAGGTAATTTGATTCGATGGTCCCATCCTCCACAAACTCCCGGGTTTGGAGATTATAAAAGGAAATTGTCTTTTCTCCCAGTGCAATTCCTGGCAGAAAACGAAGGTTCCAGTTTTCTGATAGGCGCAAATCCGAGACAATCGTAACCTGAAAACCCAGGCCGGGATCTGAGACATCGGCAAAAAGGTCAGCGTTCTCTGCTCTTATAAAGGAAAGATCCTGAGAATGGAATCCAATTGTAAAACCGAAATGAAGGGTTTTAAAATCATACCCGGGTAAATTCCGGGGTTTTTTTACCTGGGCGTTCAAAAAAAAAGGTATGAACAGAAACAGTATGAACAGACTTTTCTTCAAGAATAAAAATTTTCACTTAAAACGACATGGACGCTAAATTAGTATAAGTATTGCTATTTAAAAAGCATTTATTTTATTACAGTCGCTTTATAAATTAGCGCTACTCCCCTGTTCAACGAAAAAATCTCTGGCTGAGAGGAACCAGCTTTTTCCAGCTCTGTAAGCATTGCATCCCCGGAAGGAAAATTTGCAATTGATTCCGGAAGATACTTATATGCTTGTCGTTCTCCGCCAAAAACTCCAGCAAGAAAAGGGAGCATATGATCTGAATACCCCCCATATAATCTGCTTAATATCCCTCCCCTGGGTTTTGAAAATTCTAATATGTAGAGTTTTCCATGGTTTTTTAAAACCCTGACAATTTCCCGCAATCCTTTCTGAAGGTTTTCAAAATTTCGTACTCCAAATGCGACGGTTGCAATATCAAATGTATGATCCTTAAAAGGTAAAGATTCCGAATCACCAGGAACAAAACTGACAGGGCTTTGTCTTTTTTTTGCTTTTTTTGAAGCAATTTTGAGCATTTCTGTGGAAATATCGAGGCCTGTAATTCTAAACCTGGGATTTCCGGAGAGCCCAAAGGCCAGATCTCCTGTGCCGGTTGCCACGTCAATTACTTCAAAATCCCGTTCCAAGGTCCCATCTCGCTTAAGATCTGATAAAATAAGATCCACCAGTTTTTTTCGCCATTTTTTATCCTGATTAAAAGAAAGAAGATGATTGAGAAAATCATAACGGCCCGCAATAGAATCGAACATTTGAATTATTTGTTCTTTTCGGTTACCGGGAGCTTCTTTATAAGGTTTTACTTCCATGGTTGTATTTGCTTGCGAAAATAGGAAAATACGGAGAAATCGGAAAGTATAAACATTGATATCCTAGAAAAATCCTTAACCCGGGATTAACGATTCATCAGATTTTCAGTTTTTGCTAATTTTTTCTTTAATTTAGCGAAAAACTCTTTAGTTTATGAATAAAATTGCACTAATAACCGGTGCTACATCAGGCATCGGGAAAGCAACTGCCGAAATACTGGCAATACATCATTATCATCTTATTTTGTGCGGGCGAAGAAAAGATCGTCTGGAAAAAATTAAAAAAGAAATCATCAAGCTATCTGAGGTAAAAATTCTCAGCCTTCAGTTTGATATCAGAAACCGGGAAGAAGTAGAAAATGCAATAAAGGATCTGCCCCTGGAATGGAAAGGTATTGATGTCCTGGTTAATAATGCGGGACTTGCCGCCGGTCTTGATCATATAGACAAAGGCCAGATTGATGATTGGGAGCGGATGATTGATACAAACATTAAGGGCCTGCTCTATATTACGAGGGCAGTATCGCCCCTTATGGTTGAAAGAAACCATGGACATATCATAAACATATCATCCATTGCCGGAAAGGAAGTCTATGAGAATGGAAATGTTTATTGTGCTACCAAGCATGCAGTAGATGCATTATCCCGATCCATGCGAATTGACTTGTTAAAAAGCGGGGTGAAAGTCACCAATATCGCTCCTGGGATGGTTGACACGAAATTTTCGACCGTAAGATTCAAAGGGAATAAAGAAAAAGCGGATCAGGTTTATCAGGGAATCACCCCGCTCTATGCCGAGG
>CAZQOV010000103.1:0-11457 GCA_964595055.1 uncultured Bacteroidaceae bacterium
AGAAAATCCACCGGTATAACCAAACATGTTCAAAACCTTCCTGTCCCTGGAATAGTGTTCAAGCAACTTGCGATTCTCCCTCTGATCAATAAAAAATCCGGTTTTCTGTCCTTCGCTGATGTCAACATGGAATTTACAACCATATTCACTTACGATGGTTCTTTTTGCCGATCCCAGCAAAAATTTGTCATCAATCTCAACTCCCGATTTAAAAGGAAGTGTAGCTTTGCTTTTATTGTAGATCGAGTGGAATTCAATGCCGGGCAAGTTCTTTAAATGTTCAAGAATAATGTCCTGATCATGAAAAATACCTGCAGAGTGCATTTGTATCACCAGTGTGCCTGCATAATAGTCGGCAATAAGACCCGGCAAACCATCTCCTTCTGCGTTGATCAATCGGAACACACTGATGCTCCCCGGACCGGTCAGCCCCAATTGCTTCCTGAGTTTGTATGCATCAAGTATTCTTTTCCGGTAAATATTTTCAACCGACTCTTCCTGTGTAAAACTGAGGACCCTAACTGCAATAGAACTATTCTGATAATGCCCCCTGGCAAGAAATTCATCCTTATTATTAAATACATCAACCCAATCTCCCTCATTTGCCTTTCCATGTATCTTTTTTATGGCTCCGGAAAAAATCCAGGGATGGTATCTCATAAGAGACTGATCCTTTCCGGATTTTAAGACTATTTTGGGTAATTCACTCATAACCCCGACTCTCCATTTAGTAAGCTCTTGTAGATTTCAAGGCTTGCCCAGGCATCGGTAGCAGCATAAACCATCTGAGCTTCTGTCAACCGGTCTGCTTCCCAGTTTGAAAGCTGTTGTGACTTGGATATTCTAAACCCAAGGATTATTGCCACCAGTTTCCGGAGACTGTTGCATTCTATGCCATATTCATTGGTCAATTCCTGGAGTTCCAGAAAGTTTTGCGGGTTGAAATGGGAGAGCAATCTTAACCGACTGATATCATCGTGAATGGATACCCCAACCTTCTTTATTGAGGGATCTTCGAAAAGATCGATGATATCTTCATGAAATCCAACTTTCTGAATTCGGAAAAGATATACCTCTTTCTGTACTGCAAGTTGAATGAGCGAAACTTTATAATTATTTTTTTTATTGAAACTTGGACGTGATTCGGTATCAAAACCGATGATTTTATGCTTCCTGATTTCCCCGATACACTCGGGGATGAAACGTGATTCTTCAATGATTGTTATTCTTCCCTCGTAGGATTGAACATCCAACTGATTGATCTCTTCTTTGGTAATGTCAGCTCTGTATCTCTCCATCATCCCTTATTTCATTTTGTCGTTTCGTGAGATGCCACTCATCGGCTCGTATTTTCCTGGAGGATTTTTCCTCGTACTCACGATCCATTTTTTCGAGGACATCTTCATCTCTTATCATTATTTTATGTAAGTGGAGGCTTGCCCTTAACAATTTAGTTCCCCAATAATTTTCAAAATTGATTCGGCATTCCCATAAAACATCGTTCATTACTTCCTCCGTTCCCAGCCTGAAAATTTCGATAAAATCTTTAAGATCCTGATATATATCGGCAATATCTTCCGACAGTTCCCGGCTGATTACATCCAATCGGTCAAATTCTTCTTCTTCGGGAATATCTATGTATTCATTCTGAGAACCAAGATTAGCAGCCAGTTTTTGAAATACTTCAGACCATTTTTCTTCCGTAACAATTTTCTCATTCCCGGCATCCAGAACCGGTTCTCTTACCGGCAATCCTATCATGTCGCTATATAAGCCGGGAAGTATTTTCAGAAGTTCAATTACCAATTCTTTTCTTTCTTCCGGTAAAGCAGAATCGACCAGGTCGGTAAAATATTTACATTTTTTTACAAACTCGAGCACTTCGGTCGAATAAACGTAATCATGTAATTCTTCTGTCATAGGCCCGCAAAGTTAATAATAATTTTTAAGCTTTATTATTCATCCCGGCCCCACTTATAACGCTGAAGATCATCCCTGACAATTTTTCCGTGATCGAGAAGCCAGCGAAATACTTTCATGAATTTTTCATCGCTGTAATTCACCTGACTTGCCAGCTCAGGGATCAGCAAAGGTTTTTTTGAAAGATGATTTTTTATGTCTTCAAGTATAAGATCAAATTCATATTTGCTAAGTTCCAATTCATTTCTTTGCCGGCATACATCACATTTCCCGCACCGGGCTGCATTTCGTTCTCCAAAATAATCCAGCAGAATCGCACTTCTGCATCGGGTTGTGCTCTCAGCATAATCGAGCATAGCATATAGCTTTTCCCCAAACCTTTCCTTCAGGAATTTGTAACGCTCAACGGAAAAATACAGCCCTTTGTGTTCGAGTCTTTCCTCCGTATAAGTTAGCACAGGATTTCGTTTTCTTGGGATGTAATCGATAATTTTATATTTCGAAAGCAATTTTAGATAGGTATAAACATCATCCACTTTTAGGCCGGATCGTCTTGCCAGGAGATTTTCGTCAATGGAAACATAAGAAGAGAAGAAGCCGGAATAGGACCTTAATAGCAATTTGATAAACCCATCAAATCTGGCATTCGAAACCTGAAATTTGTATAAATCATCTCTTTCAATTTTAAAATGCACCCGGCTGGGATTGTTTATTTCATCACTCAATTCTACATACCCTTCCCGTTGCAAAACTTTCAGGGCACTGTGCGCTATCAGGGCATTGAATTTATAATCCCTGAGAAAATCTGAAAAGACAAAATCATAGCTTTGTCCTTTCCCTGCACCTACAGGTACCTGTAAAAAATTGCCCAGTGCATGATAAACCTCTTTAATTTTTGAAATTTCCGGAAAATTGGTTTCAATTCTTTTTTTGGCCTGCACACCATCCGCCTTGCTATATAAAAGTACCGCCAAAGCAGGTTTCGTATCCCTCCCTGCTCTTCCGGCTTCCTGGAAGTAAGCTTCAGGTGAGTCGGGCATATCATAATGAACTACCAATCGTACATTGGGTTTATCAATTCCCATTCCAAAAGCATTGGTCGAGACGATAATCCGGGTCTTAGCTTTTTGCCAGTTTTCCTGCCGGGAATTTCTTAATTCATAAGACAAACCGGCATGGTAATAATCGGCCGATATCTCGCTTTTTCTTAGCATTTCAGCTATTTCCCTGGTCTTTTTTCTGTTGCGCACATAAACAATCCCGGTTCCTTTTATATCCCTGCAATAATTAAGCAAACGCCTCATTTTATCTTCCACATGATCGACCCGGTAGGTCAAATTTTTTCGTTCGAAGCTTTTCTGAAAGAGATTTTTTTCCCTGAACTTGAGCAGCTGCATGATATCCTCAACAACTTTTGGTGTAGCGGTTGCGGTAAGGGCAAGAAAAGGAACATCAGGTACAAGCTCCCGCAAGTCGGCAATTTTAAGATATGATGGCCGAAAATCATATCCCCACTGTGATATGCAATGCGATTCGTCAACAGCGATAAGATTTACCTTCATGCTTTGGACCCGGGCTTTAAAAATTTCGGTACTTAATCGTTCCGGAGACAGATAAAGAAATTTAAAATCCCCATAAATACAATTATCCAAAGCTATATCAATTTCTTCCCTGTTTAAGCCTGAATGAATCGCAAGGGCTTTAATTCCCCGTTTATGCAGATTATTTACCTGATCCTTCATAAGTGCGATAAGGGGTGTGATAACAAGACAGATACCTTCCTTTGCCATGGCAGGAACCTGAAAAGTAATGGATTTACCTCCTCCGGTAGGAAGCAAAGCGAGGGTATCTTTACCCTGGTATACAGATTGTATGATCTCTTCCTGCAGGGGCCGGAATTTTGTAAACCCCCAGTATCGGGTTAATATTTGTGTAAAATCTTCCAACTAAAAAATGCTTTACCAGACTGGGCTAATCCTGATAGAAAACACAGGAAGTCCCAAAATTACAAGTGTTAATCAAAATTAAAAAACAGGCTGTAATTGGGCAATTTTTTGTATTTTCGAACCATTTAAATTTAATCAAAAAACAGATAATGTCATTTATTACTGATAAACTTAATAATGAGGGACTTACCTTCGATGATGTATTGTTGGTTCCGGCATTTTCGGAAATTCTGCCCCGTGATGTGGATTTGTCCAGTAATTTTTCAAGAAACATAATCCTGAATACGCCTATTGTTTCGGCAGCCATGGATACGGTAACAGAAGCAGGTCTCGCCATAGCCATTGCGCGTGAGGGGGGGATTGGAGTTATTCATAAAAACATGCCCATGGAAGAACAGGCATTACAGGTCAGGAAGGTAAAGAGAGCGGAAAGTGTAATGATTCACGATCCAATCACTATAAAAGTTGATTCGACCGTGAATGATGCACTGGATATTATGCGGGAGTTTAAGATAGGAGGTATTCCGGTAGTTAATGACGGACAGAAACTTATAGGCATTGTAACCAACCGCGATCTTCGTTTTGAAAAAAATATGGCCCGACCCATCGGGGAAGTAATGACCTCTGAGAATATCATCACCACCACACAAAAAACGGATCTTTCCCGTGCTGCCGAAATTTTACAGAGACACAAGATTGAAAAATTACCGGTTGTTGATAAAGATTTCAAACTCATTGGATTGATTACCTATAAAGACATCACAAAATCAAAAGACAGGCCTAATGCATGCAAAGATTCAAGGGGGCGTTTAAGGGTTGCAGCGGCTATCGGTGTCACTTCCGATGCTGTTGAAAGGGTAAAAATACTTTCTGATGCAGGGGTAGATGCGGTGGTTATCGATACAGCACATGGTCATCACATTGGAGTGATAGAAACATTAAAAAAGATAAAAAAGGAAATTACCCAGGATGAAGTGGACATAGTTGTCGGGAACATAGGGACTGCAGAAGCTGCCAGAAATCTGATTGATGCAGGAGCCGATGGTTTAAAAGTGGGTATAGGTCCAGGATCCATCTGCACAACCAGAATCATTGCCGGTGTGGGTGTGCCACAGTTAACAGCCATCTATGAAGTTTCCAGGGAAGCTGAAGGACGAGGAATTCCTGTTATAGCCGATGGCGGCATACGCTATTCGGGCGATATTGTAAAGGCAATTGCAGCCGGAGCAGACTCTATCATGGCCGGCTCACTTTTTGCCGGAGTTGAGGAATCTCCTGGTGAAACCATTATTTACAATGGCAGAAAATACAAATCATATCGTGGTATGGGGTCCATTGAGGCTATGCAAAAAGGCTCAAAAGACCGGTATTTCCAGGATATTGAAGAAGACATCAAAAAACTGGTCCCGGAAGGTATTGCTGCGCGCGTTCCTTATAAAGGATTGCTTTCGGAAGTTATTTACCAGTTGCTTGGCGGACTTAGGGCCGGAATGGGGTATTGTGGCTCTCAAAACATTGAAAGCCTTAAAAAGGCACAATTTGTAAGGATTACCAATGCAGGCGTCGTCGAAAGCCACCCGCATGATGTTACGATTACTCGTGAGGCCCCCAATTATAGCAGGTAATAATCATGTTAGTTTTTCGTTATTTAAAAATCAAATATTAAAATAAAAAAAATACCATCATGAAGAGAGTCTTTTCTTTATCACTTTTGTTTTGTCTGTTCTTTACTATTGTTGGCGCACAGCAATATAAAGATAAAGTATTGATAACCATAAACGGAAATGAAATCACAGCTGGAGAATTCGAACGTGTTTACAGAAAAAACAATATTGAAAATGTAGCCCAGCAACAAAGTGTTGAAGAATATCTGGATATGTTCATCAATTATAAGCTGAAAGTCATGGAGGCGGAAAGATTAGGAATGGACACCACAAGTCAGTTTTTAAAAGAATTTAATAGCTATAAGAAACAACTGGCGGAACCCTATCTTACCAGTAAGGAACTCACAGAGAAATACGCCAGGGAAGCCTATGAAAGGATGCAAGAGGAAAGAAATGCAAGCCATATTATGGTAAGACTAAACAGTGACGCTAATCCTGAGGATACCCTTCATGCGTATAATAAAATAATGGAAATCAGAGAGAGGGTATTAAGCGGAGAAGATTTTGAAAAAGTGGCACGTGCTGTTTCTGATGATCCATCAGCAAAAACCAACGGCGGACATCTTGGGTGGTTCAGCGCATTTCGCATGGTATATCCTTTCGAAACAGCTGCTTATAATACAGAACCCGGTTCGGTCTCCATGCCGGTCAGATCCAATTTTGGTTATCATATCATTAAAGTCCATGATCGCAGACCCGCAAAAGGTTCTGTGCAGGTAGCCCATATTTTTCTCACAACTCCTCCCTCAATGAGCAAAGAAGAACAGGAGAAGCAGAAAGAAAAAATTTTCATGATCTATGATAGTCTGCGAATTGAAGCTGATTTCGGAAAAATGGCAGAACGATACTCCGACGATCAGTCGAGTGGAAGAAAAGGAGGCGTACTCCCCTTTTTCAGCTCGGGCCAGATGATCCCGGTATTCGATTCGACAGCCTTTTCTCTGGAACGAATTGGGCAAATAAGCCAGCCTGTGCAATCCGATTATGGTTGGCACCTAATTAAACTTTTGGATAAAAAATTAATCAAATCCTATGAGGAAGAAAAACCCGAAATATTAAGCTTCATCAAAAAGGGGGACCGGGCAAAATCCAAAGACCTGGCATTTATTGCCCAGCTTAAGGAAGATTATGGCTATAAATTCTATGAAGAGAATTATAACAAAATGATATCGACCCTCGACTCTTCCATATTTGATGCAGCCTGGGAAGCTGAAAATGCTGAAGTATATTTCGACCTGCCCGTTTTCACCATTGGCGAACTGGATGTCAGCGTTGAAGATTTTGCCAGACATTTAGCATCCAAAGCTCACAAAAGAAACCCCACCGATTATCGCGTTTATCTCAATTCATATTTCGAGCCCTTTGAAAAAGAAAGGATATTGAAATATGAAGAAGATAATCTTGAGAATAAATATCCGGAATATAAATATATTGTTCAGGAATACCATGATGGCATCCTGCTCTTTGATCTCACAGATAAAAAGGTATGGACCAAAGCTGTAGAAGATTCCACAGGACTTGAAGAATTCTATGAGCAAAATAAAGAGAACTACATGTGGGAAGAAAGAGCAAACACCTTTCAGGTAATAGTTAAAGATAGCAGTATTCTTGAAGATGTCAGAAAAAGAGCGGTAAAGAGAGTAAAAAGGAACAGGTTTGATCCGGACAAATTCCTGGCCCGTTATTGTAAAGATAATACGACCGGAAACTGCCTCGACATTAGCCATGAAAAATATGAGAAAGGAGATAATGATAAGCTTGACGAGATGAAATGGAAGAAAGGAGTAGGGAAAACTTACGCTCACAATGGAAATGCAGCTTTTCTGATCATTACTGAAATTCTCGATCCGGAAGTGAAAGAACTCGAAGAAACCCGGGGCCTTGTCGTTGCCGATTATCAAAAGCATCTTGAAGAAGAATGGCTGGATAAACTAAGGGATAAATATGAAATCGAGGTAAACAGAGAATTGCTATCAAAAATTAAAGACTGATGTCAAGAATTATTTTCTATTTTTTACTTGGCATATCCTCCTGGATTTTCTCTTCATGTATGATGCAGAGTACCCAGAACGATGAGCGACCGGTAGCGAGGGTGTATGACCGTTATCTCTACCCTTCTTACCTTGAATCCCAGATTCCGGCAGGACTGGATCAGGAAGACAGCATCAGGATTGCCCGCCGGCTCGTACAGGAATGGATAAATGATCAGTTAATGTTAAAACAGGCAGAACTGCATCTTCCTGACGACCTTAGAGAAATAGAAAAACAGGTGGAAGCATACCGTACGGCTTTACTTGTTTTCCGCTATAAACAGAATCTCCTTTCCAAAAACCTCGACAGCCTGATCAGTGAGAATGAAGTCAGGGATTATTATGAAGAAAATGCTTCCAACTATGTTCTCGATAGTGATATTGTGCAGGTAACTTATCTTAAAATACCCGTCTCTGCTCCCCAGATCTGGAATGTCAGGAGATGGTACAGGTCAGATCGTAAGGAAGACAAACAGAATCTCAGGGAGTATTGTATGGAATACGCTGAAACTTACTCCATAGAAGATTCCTCCTGGATATTCTTTTCAGAACTGCTCGACACAACCCCTTTAAACATTGATAATCCTTCCATGTATTTAAATTATAATAAGAATATTGAGGCAAGGGATTCAGTTTATTACCATTTCATCCGCGTACTGAATCGGAAAGAAGAAGGAGATGTAAAACCTTTATCCATGGTAAAGGAAAGTATCAAGACCGTACTGATTAATAAAAGAAAACTGGAATACTTGCAAGACCTTGAAAACACAGTATACAGAGAAGGATTAAGCAGAAATCATGTTGAAATATATTAATAGCTGCATGCTTTTTGCTGTAAATGCATAAAAAAAACAATGATGAAATATATTAAACAAATCATAATAGCCTCTATCCTGTTCATTTGTACTTTTTCCCTTAAGGCACAGCCGGTAATGATTGATCGGGTTGTAGGGATTGTAGGCGATTTCACTATTTTGCAGTCAGAAGTGGAGAATCAATTCCTTCAATATCGTGCTGAGCAGGTGAATTTTCCTGACATGCGATGTTTTATTTTAAAGGACTTTCTGGAGCAAAAACTTCTCCTGAATCAGGCCAAAATTGACAGTATCGAAGTTTCTGAATCTACCGTCGAGTTGCAATTGGATCAACGCCTCAGGTTTTTTATTTCCCAAATCGGTTCGGAAGAAGAGATGGAAAACTATTTTGGAAAGTCAATGCTGGAGATCAAGGAAGACCTCAGGGAAGTTATGCGTGAACAACTCATCACCCAGCAGATGCAGGCACAGATTACTGAGGATGTAACCATAACACCCTCGGAAGTGAAAAAATATTACCGAAGTCTTCCCCCCGACAGTATCCCTTCCATAGATGCATTGGTTGAAGTTCAGCAAATAATGCTTTATCCTCCACTTGGAGAAGAAGCGATTTTTGATGTGAAAGAAAGGCTTTTGGAATTAAGGAGGAGAATTATGGAAGGAGAAAGCTTTGAGACACTGGCCATCCTTTATTCCGAAGGACCTTCAGCCGCGGAGGGTGGGGATATAGGATTTATGAGCAGAGGCGAGCTGGATTCCGAGTATGCTAAAGCAGCGTTTCTTTTAAAAGAAGGGGGCGTATCAAAAATTGTGGAAAGTGAATTTGGGTTTCATATTATTCAACTTGTTGAAAGAAAGGGAGACCGAATCCGCACCCGACATATACTCATGAAACCAAAAGTGAACCAGGAAGCAAGAAAAAAAGCGATGGCCAAACTCGACAGCATTGCTGATGTAATAAGGAAGGACAGCATTAGTTTTGAGATGGCTGCCAGATATTACTCTCAGGATAAAAACACGGCAGTAAATAAAGGGTTAATGGTAAATCCCAATGATAACTCCTCAAAGTTTGAATTGAAACAGCTTGAAACCAAAGATTACCTGGTAGCCCGTGACCTGAAGGTGGGTGAAATTTCCGACCCTTTTGAATCCGTTGATGAAAGTGGAAAAGTAGCCTATAAAATCCTAAAACTTAAATCAAGAACCGACCCTCATATTGCGAATCTCAAACAGGATTATATGCTGATTCAATCCATGGCATTAAATGACAAAAAGAATCGTGTGATCCAGGAATGGATCCGTGAAAAACAAAAAGAAACCTATTACAGTATTGATCCTGCATACAAAAATTGTCAGTTTCTAAAGGAAAGCTGGGGAAATCAATAAGCTTTCCTGCAAAATTGCATGTTTCATTCATTAAAAAAATGATAACCAGGCGAGAAAAAAGGCTTTGTCCGTGTTCTTCTTATGTTGCAGCTTTGCTCATGATATTTTTTTTCACGGATATTTCGCTGTTGAGTCAGGAAGTAAAACAGATTGAGATCAATGCCAATTCTATTGAATTCGACAGCGATCTTGGCACCGGGGCAAAAAGATTGCTTGGAAACGTGCGTTTTAAGCATGAAGACATTTATATGACCTGTGACAGTGCCTGGTATTTTTCAGAAGAAAATGTAGTCGAGTCTTTTTCAAATGTGCATCTCTGGCAAGGCGATACACTTGATCTATATGGCGATTATCTGAAATACAGCGGAAACAATAAAATGGCCAATGTCAGGGAAAATGTCATACTCATCGATAATGAAAACCGGTTAACGACAGATTATATTGACCATGACTTTGAAAATGATCTTGCCTATTATCTGGGGGGCGGACGGATTATCAACGGTGATAATACACTGGTAAGCAAGCAGGGGTATTACTATACCCAAGAGAAAATTTTCTTTTTCAAGGATTCGGTCACGGTAATCAACCCCGAATACACCATGTATTCAGATACCCTCAAATACAATACAATAACAGAAGTTGCATATTTTTTAGGTCCTACGGATATCATTTCAGAAGAAAATTATATTTATTGTGAAAACGGCTGGTATGATACCAGGGATAATAGATCTCAGTTCAATAAAAATGCATATTTGCAAAATGAGGGTAAAACATTAAAGGGCGATTCCATTTATTACGACAGGAATAATGGTCTGGGTAAAGCCTTTCATGATGTAATCCTGATTGATACCACAGAAAATATGATCCTGCAGGGGAATGTGGCAATTTATAATGAAAAAACCGAATATGCCATGCTTACGGATTCTGCCCTGATGGTGCAGGTGGATCAAACTGATTCTCTTTTCGTGCACGCAGACACCCTTCTTTCTGTTCCGGATACCATTCCGGATAAACGGCTTATTAAAGCCTATTACCGGGTTAAGTTTTATAGAACTGACATACAGGGCAAATGCGACTCATTGGTCTACACTGATATAGATTCTATTTTTCATTTTTTTGGAGAACCTGTACTCTGGTCAGAGGAAAATCAGTTGACCGCCGAAAAAATCCAGATCTACACCAGGAATCAACAACTGGACAGGTTGGAAATGATCAATACTGCCTTTATTATTTCCCTTGAAGACAGTATAAAATATAACCAGATCAAAGGAAGGAATATGACAGGTTTCATCCAAAATAATCAGTTATATAAAATATCGGTTGATGGGAATTCCCAGACAATTTATTATGCCCGGGAAGAAGAAGAAGATTATATTGGCGTCAATAAAGCAGAAAGTTCAAATCTGGAAATATATTTTTCCGATAACGAGATCAGGAAAATCTTATTTCAACCCAACACCGATGGCACATTTTACCCCATCGATAAATTGTCCCCCGACGAGTCCAGGTTTGAAGGATTTCGCTGGTATGAAGAGTATCGACCCAGAAACCGTTATGATGTTTTTAGATGGGACTGAAGGCATTGTGCCGGATAAGCTGAAAAAAAAAGCAGAAGATATTTTGTCAATCTTCTGCCCTCATTAAGATCCTTAAAATGTTTATTTCAGATAAAAACAACCTGAAAGATGCCCTTCAG
>CAZQOV010000104.1:0-11346 GCA_964595055.1 uncultured Bacteroidaceae bacterium
TGTGTCGGTATAAATAAGTTGTGCTGCGTTATGCTCCAGGAGAGCCCGGTACTTGCTTTCGCTTTCCTCTAATTTATTGACATAATTGAGTTTTTCGGTTACATCTCGGATAATACCTATTATACCGGTGGGAACATCATGGGGCCTTTCTAATAATCTGGAGGTGATGGTACATTTTCGGATATTACTATTCTTGTCGTATAATTCCACTTCATAATCTTTCACGAATCCTTTTTCAGACAATATTCCGATATAATGATCTCTCAATTCAGGATTTACATAAATATCCTGCATGTTCATGCCGGTCAATTCTTCCGGAGCATAGCCGGATACATTTTTCACCGATGGGGAAACAAAGCGGATCATACCGTGGAGGTCCGCTTCAAAATAAATGTCTTCAAAATATTGAAGAAAGCCTTTTAGCCTGAATCCTAAATCGTTATCTTCAAAATATTTATGTTTTTTTTCTTCTCCGGGCATAATCCTTAATTTTCGCACGTATCATACCTAAATAAATATTCAAACCTGGAGTTTTTATGGCAGTGTAACATTTATTTCAGTACTGGTATTTATTTTCATGGGAATTTGAATGTTGTCTTGTCCCTGTTCCGACATATCCAGACGCATTATTGCATTTATATTTTGTTTTTTAATGCCTTGCAATGTTATTCCGGTTTTTATATCAATACCCACTTCCGAGACCTCTGAGCCCTTAAGATCGATTATTGCATTTACATCTTGAAAGTTTTTCGACAGATGTTCAGGAACCGAAACTTTTGAGTCTATTTGTAAAATGACTTTATCCTTTTGGATGTCAATTACCTTTGAATTATTGGTGGAAATAAATTCGAATTGCCCGGCAATTGAACCCAATTGGTAATTCCATGAATCACCTATCCCAACTTTGGTTTCCGGAAAAATTGGATTCATCTGATTCAGATTATTTTTAATTTGTTCCTCATCAAAAAAAGTGTGGATTGTAGTTTTAAATTGTGAGAAAATGGATGAATTCGTATCTACCTCGGCAATGATATTCTGCATCACTTCATCAAGGCCAGCTATGCTGTCAATTTCTCCATTTCTATTAATTGATATGCGAAAAGGTTTGTTTGTCAGTGCCTTCAGGTATTTAAGTCCGGGTTGCTCTTCCTTTGTGTCCGTGTCGATAGAAAAATCTACTGCCGGACTAATGGTTTCAATTCTTAGTCTTTTATAGCTGACAGAAAGCAGGGTGCTATTTGCTTTTGACTCCAGGACAACCGATTCCGTTTCAATAACAGAGTTCATTTCAACTTTTTGAACAATCCCCATTACTTCCTGTTCATTACTATTCTCAACATGATAGATCGTTATGAATTTCATTTCTTTTGGGGGCCTGTATTCAAGAAGAACTTCATTTTGAGAAAATACAGGAAGGAGAAAGCCCAGAATAATAATTGCAGTAAATAATGGCCTTATAAACATGTATATAACTGTATTTATGAGAGTTGAATAATTTGTTCTCTGTCAGGCCCTACAGATACAAATCGCACAGGAACCTGCAATTCTGTTTCAAGAAAATTTATATAGGTTTTAAACTGCGGAGGGAAATCTTCCGCTTTTCTTAAATCGACCAGGCTTTTGTTCCACCCGGGTAATTCTTTATATGCCGGTTTTATATCGCCATCGATCGAATAGGGAAAATCTTTTCTAAGCTTGTTCCCTGTTTTATAGGCTGTTGCCACCTTAATGCTATCGAAAGCGTCCAGAACATCCGCTTTTGTCATGACCAGTTGAGTAACTCCATTTATCATTATCGCATACCGCAGGGCCACCAGGTCTATCCATCCACATCTCCGGGGCCGGCCGGTTGTGGAGCCGAATTCATTTCCCTCCTTTCTGAGTTTATCACCGGTTTGATCGAATAGCTCTGTAGGGAAGGGGCCGCTTCCTACTCTTGTGCAATAGGCTTTAAATACTCCGAGAACTTCTCCAATGGAAGTAGGAGCAATTCCCAGTCCGGTGCAGGTCCCTGCACAGATCGTATTGGATGAGGTAACGTAGGGATAGGAACCAAAATCAATATCAAGCATGGTGCCCTGTGCACCCTCTGCCAGGATGCGTTTATTATCCCTTAAGGATTTGTTGATATAATGTTCTGAATCAATAAAGGTAAATTCCTTCATCATTTCAATGCACTCAAACCACTCTTTCTCAGCCTCAGCAATGTCGTAGTCATAATCGTACATGCTGAGGAGGGTTTTATGCTTATCGAAGAGGGTTTTGTATTTTTCTTTTATATCAAGCTCAATATCCCCAACACGTAATCCATTTCTGCCGGTTTTATCCATATAAGTGGGACCGATTCCTTTTAAGGTTGAGCCGATTTTGGTTTTGCCTTTGGCTTTTTCCGAAGCGGCGTCAAGTGTCCTGTGCGAAGGCAGGATTAGATGTGCTTTTCTCGAAATCAGTAGATTATCTATAGGGTTAATTCCAATAGATCTTAACTTTTCAATCTCTTTCCGGAAGATTACCGGATCCAATACCACACCATTTCCGATTACATTGATGGTATTTTTCCGAAAAACTCCGGAGGGAATATTATGCAGAATGTGTTTTGAATTATTAAACTCCAGCGTGTGACCGGCATTCGGACCTCCCTGAAACCTTGCAATAATATCATAATCGGGTGACAAAACGTCCACAATTTTGCCTTTACCTTCGTCTCCCCATTGAAGACCTAGAATTACATCAACTTTCATTAATCAGTTATTTTGTTTTTGTAAAAATAATCCGCAATTAATACCTCCGGCTTAACTTCTTTTTAATAACTTTTACAAGGCCGGGCCTGATTTTAATGTTCAAAACTAAGCTTAAACAAATTTTAAAGATAAAAAAAAAGCCCTCATTAAGAGGGCCCGAAGTTAATATATTTCTACTCTATAAAAAATACCGGATTTTAGTCCTTATGTTCAAGACTTCTGCCATAAATATAAAGAGAATGATGAGAGGGTGTAAAGTTGTTTAATTCACAGGCAGTGCGGATAATTTCGTCAATTCTGGGATCACAAAATTCAATGACTTTTCCGGAATCCAGGTCGATTAAGTGGTCGTGCTGCATACATCGATATGCTTTTTCAAACTGAGCGATATTCTTTCCGAACTGATGTTTGATCACCAGATTGCAATCCAAAAGGAGTTCGATTGTATTGTAAAGGGTTGCCCTGCTCACTCTGTAATTTTTATTTTTCATAAAGATATAAAGGGATTCTATATCGAAATGGCCGTCACGACTATAGATTTCATCCAGAATAGCGTATCTTTCCGGAGTTTTTCGATGCCCTTTTTTCTCCAGATATTCTGTAAAGATTTTTTTTACGGTTTCTTTGGTTTCTTCACTCACCATAACTTAGACTAATTAAAAATAGCAGTTCAAATTAAGTAAAAATAATTGAATCAGAGAAGCATGTAAAGGAAAATTTTACATATGATAAGTCGATTTTATGAATTGGTAGCCACCCGTTTCATAAATGCACCGTACATTCTGTATGATAGCCGGTCATCAGGTTTGGGATTAATAAGCAACAGCGGTGGATGAACAGGCCAAAAGGTAAGAAAAAACGGAAGATAAGTTATAGCATTAAGCTTCCAGGCTGTCCGTAGTTTCCTGTCTAAATACTTTTTCTACTCCTTTTATCTTCATGAGATTCATAATCAGATTATTAAGATCATTTATATTGTGTACATAAAGGTCGATGTTTCCTTCAAAAACGCCATCGTGTCCGTGAAGATTAATGGTGCGCATATCCACATTCAATTCTTTAGAAATTACTGTGGTAATGTTATTATATACGCCAAACCTGTCGTATCCGTCAATATGAATTCTAACCAGATGAGACAGCAGTTTATGGGTGGTCCACTGAATGGGGATTATTTTATTTCCTTCACTGGACATAAGTTTTACAGCATTTTCACATCCGGATTTATGGATGACAACCACTGCATCTTCGTTTATATATCCCACTACTTCATCACCCGGAATGGGATTACAGCATTTGGCAAGAAGGTAATTGCTTTCATCGTCATTAACCTGCTCATGAACGATAAAGGTTTTTTTATCGTTTTGTTTCCAGCTTTCTTTCCCCCGATTTTTTACTGTCTTCCCTGTTTTTCCGAGGGATAACTCCCAGTAACGTATCCATTTCTTTCGGGTGTTTTTTCTAAGGACTTTCTTCAGGTCCTCAAGATTTACCATTCCTGACCCAATCTTGCTGTAAAGTTCATCCTTATTATTTGCATCATAAGCAGGTAAAATTTTCTTAAAAACCCTGCCATTGGGCTGGACCTTTAATTCCTTAAGTTTTTCATCAAGTATTTTCTTACCTGTTTCAATCCTGTTCTTTGTTTCAGCTTTTAAAGCTGCTTTTACTGCCGACTTTGCTTTGGCGGTAATCGCGTAATCCAGTCGTTCTCTTTTGACTTTTTGTTTCCCGGATGTAATGATTTCAACCTGATCACCACTCTTTAATTTGGAGTTTAAAGGAGCCAGACTGTGGTTAATCTTGGCTCCAATTGCTTTATTCCCTATTTCTGTATGGATTTCGTAGGCAAAATCGAGAGCTGTTGCACCCTGAGGAAGTGTTTTAACATGTCCTTTAGGTGTAAAGATGAACATTTCGGTAGCAAAAAGATTCAGTTTAAAGTCATCCAAAAATTCCAGTGCATTAGAATCGGGACTTTCAAGCAATTCCCTCACCCGTTTAATCCATTTATCAAGCTCTGAATCATCTTTTCCGTGTTCTTTATATTTCCAGTGAGCGGCGAATCCTCTTTCCGCGATTTCATCCATTCTTTTTGACCTTATCTGTACTTCCACCCATTTTCCATAGGGACCCATAACTGTGGCATGCAGAGCTTCATAGCCATTTGCTTTGGGTGTTGAGACCCAGTCTCTTAACCGATCCGGTCTTGGCGGGTAAATATCCGTAATCATGGAGTAGATATTCCAGCACTGGGTTTTTTCTGGCACATCCTCTTTGGAATCAAAAATAATTCGGATGGCCAGCAAATCAAATATTTCTTCGAAATTTACATTCTTCATCTGCATTTTATTCCAGATAGAATAAATGGATTTGGGACGACCGGAAATATCGAAGCCTATGTTGTTTTTATCCAGCTTATCGATAATAGGTAAAGAAAACTTATTGATGAGATGGACACGTTTTTCTTCATTGTCTTTTATTTTAGCGGCAATTTCATCGTAAATTCTGGGATACCGGTATTTAAGACTCAGATCCTCCATTTCGGTTTTAATGGCATACAACCCTAATCTATGGGCGAGTGGGGCGAACAGATAGATGGTTTCCCCGGCGATCTTTATCTGCTTATGCCTGGGCAGGTGATGAAGAGTTCGCATATTGTGAAGACGATCTGCAAGTTTTATGAGAATAACTCTTACATCATCGGAAAGCGTTATTAACATTTTCCGAAAATTTTCCGCCTGCAGGGAGGATTTTGTATCAAAAACACCTGAGATTTTAGTAAGGCCATCAATGATATAGGCTATTTTACTCCCAAAGGTATTTTCTATATCTTCCAAGGTGATCTCGGTATCTTCAACCACATCATGCAATAGGGCACTAACAACCGACTTTACACCCAGGCCTATTTCCATATGAACAATTCTGGCAACTGAAATGGGATGCAATATATATGGTTCACCGGATTTCCTTCTCATACCGCGGTGAGCAGCCTCGGAAAATTGAAAAGCTTTTGTAATCAGTTTCCGGTTTTCTTCATCCCGGCATAATGAACACTCATTCAGAAACTTTTCAAATTGTTCCCAAACCTCTCTTGTATCCGTTGTTTCAGTTACTTTCATTCTCGTTTAAAGCAATGTTCCACTTTACAAAATTACAATTTTAAATCCTTTCTGATTCGGCTTCTTAAGGATAAAATACCGTTACATGACCTGTTTTTTCTACTGTCTTACCGGTATGGCCGGTATATTGAATATGATATACATATACACCTTCCATCGCCATTCCTCCCCCATGAATTTGGCCCTGCCATCCTTCTTCAGGATTTTCAGTTTTATATACCACAATTCCATGCCTGTCGTAAATGACCATCATGAACTTTTGTGGTAATAAGGTAAAGAACGGCTTGAAAATGTCATTTATCCCATCATTATTAGGAGTAAATGCATTGGGTACTGACATTTTTCCCGGCAGGTCAACTCGTACTATATTCGATTGAGAAGATATATCTTCTCCGGTTTTCCGGGCAATTACCCTGTAACTAATTACTCCATCAAATCCCGTTCCATAAATTTCCGTAAGATTATGACTGAAATTGCTAACATTTGGGTTAGTACTGGATAAAATCTGTGGTTCAGCATTCCTGCCATACATAATTACTTCATAACCTGAAACCCCTGGTTCCCACGATTCATAGAAATTCCATTTTAGCTCATTACGATTGTCAATATTTGAACCTTCCAAAAGAATATTGGTGCCAACATTTGTTTCTGAAAACACCCGATTGCATGAATTTATGGCTCCTATTTTGTAATAGTATTTTTGGGTTCCGGTAATTATGCTGTCAATAAAAAAACTTTCTCCGCTGTTGAGGTCATATTTTGAGTCTACAGAGATGAAATCTGCCGATTTATCTATTGACCGAAGCAAGCGAAAGTCATTGACGCTACTGGTATCGGTAAATTCAAAATCGATCCTTACACTATTGTCGGAGACAACATTTACACTCATGAGGTTAAAGGAGTCCGGAGGACCTGGAAAATAGGTGTATTTTCCTGCAATATTTGATAATGAGGTCAGGGTATCATTTTTCAATGCTTCAACAAAAAAATAATAATGGGTATTTTGCCGGATATTTTCAAATCGGATGCTGGTATCATTTTTACTCACACCTAAAGGAGAACCGTAATCCTCATCCTCTTGCCGGGAGTAAACACGATAGCCTGAAATATTTTCACCCCATCCGCTATAGGGTGTCCACTGTACTTCTATAGCATTGTAACATGAATCGTAATGAATGGAAGTAAAAACCGTCGAATGAAAACCAGGGGTTCGGACACTTTCGTTTCCTGCGCTGTCAATGGCTGAGATGCTATAGATCATGGATTCATTTCGGGCATTTCCTTCATGATTATAGGAGGAGTTCCCAGAAGGTAATGAATCCAGTTTAACACCTTCCAGGCCATTTACGGTCATAACTTCGTAATATATATAGTACCATCTGACATCCTCAGAGCTGCTTTCATCCCAATAAATAATCGTATTTCCAGTAGTGGTATCAACTGTAACATGTGTGATCATGGGACGCTCTGGAGGAGTGATGTCCTGAGCCACCATTATCATGCTATTGCAGGTCAGGACAGAAACAAGAATAAAACATATGTTTATTATCTTCATATCAATACATAAACGTAAGATATTGCCTTTAAGTTGTTCTGTCTAAAGTTAATTGCATATTGACATTTTTCAAAAAACAATCATGGAATTTTTTTGACAAATAAGAAATTCAACACTTTGTTACACCAGGGCGTTAATTTTTTTTTTTACCCTCATGCTTTTACCTTAAATTTGGGGGCTATGAGAATATCCCCGGTTATCAACTGGATAGGCAGGAAAAGAGCACTGTATAGACAACAGCGACAGTTTTTACTGATCCTCAGTGGCTTGGTAGGGTTAGCCGTTGGATTTTCAGCCGTTATTATAAAAAACCTTGTTCATTTCATTAAGGTGTTATTGATGAGGTGGACGGAAGGCACTTTCAGCAATTACGTATTTTTTGTTTTCCCTATTGCCGGGATTTTCTTAACAATACTTTTTATTCGTTATATAAATCGTCGACCGGTTCGGCCTGGAATTCCCAGTGTACTTTTTGCCAAACGAAATATTTTCCCTGTAGTTGATGAAGAGGGTTTTTTCAGAGGGATCGTTAAGTCGGATGGTATTCGGAATTTAATGTTTGAAACAGATTTATATGACAAAACCTATGTCAGAGATTTGATGTTTATGCCTGAAAATACCATTGATTTGAACGAATCGACGGAGGAAGTTGCGAGAAAATTTCATGAAAGCGGGCGTTATAATATTGCAGTATTAAAAGATGGAAAATATCTTGGATTTTTATCCAGAGCAAAGGTGTTTTCTTCATACAGAGAAAGGTTGAAACAGTTTTCGGATGAATAGGAGATTAAAAAGAGGACAATTTATTTCTGATTTTTTTCGCTGGCGGGATAAAAATTTACGGCATAGACGATTTGTCATTTTATTAAGTCTGGTTGTAGGATTATTGGGTGGGCTGGCTGCAGTATTGCTTAAAAATCTTGTGCATTATACCCATGAAAGTCTTACTGGCCGAATGCAGGCCGAGAGTCTCAATCTGCTGTTTTTTATCCTTCCCCTGATTGGCATTCTGTTAACAGTGCTTTTTGTTCGTCTGATAGTTAAAGATAATATATCTCATGGTATTAGCCGCATCCTTTTTGCTATATCCAAGCGAAACGGGATATTGAAGGGCCATAACACCTGGTCTTCATTAATAGCCAGTACCCTTACTGTTGGTTTTGGGGGATCAGTAGGGCTGGAGGCCCCCATAGTACTGACCGGTTCAGCAATTGGCTCCAGGTTTTCAAAGATGCTCAGGTTAAATTATAAAACCACTATTCTCATGCTTGGATGCGGAGCTGCCGGGGCCATAGCGGGAATTTTCAAAGCTCCGATTGCTGCTCTGGTTTTTGGGCTGGAAGTTTTAATGCTGGATCTCACTATGTGGTCAATCATTCCCCTGATGATTTCTTCTGTAGCGGGGGCTACGATTTCATATTTTTTATCCGGTAAGGGAGTGATATTTTCTTTTTCAAGCCTTGATCCCTTTATTATGGCAAACCTTCCTTCCTATGTTATTCTTGGTGTTATTACCGGATTAATATCTGTTTATGTAACCTGGGGGGTCAGGAATATTGAACAAAAATTTTCAGAAATTAATAAGCCTTGGAAAAAGCTTATTATTGGCGGTATAAGCCTGAGTTTATTGATTTTCCTTTTTCCCCCTTTGTACGGCGAAGGTTATCTTGCATTAAAAGCTCTGATGACCGGAGGCGCAGAAGAATTAACAAATGGAACTCTTTTTTATTCCTTTCGGGATCAAACCGGCTGGTTACTTCTTTTTCTTTTCCTTGTAATGGTGTTAAAAGTGGTAGCCATGGCTGTTACAAACGGAAGTGGCGGAGTGGGGGGGGTGTTCGCACCTTCTTTATTTATAGGTGGATTTGCGGGATTCATTAGTGCCCGTATTATAGATAATTCTGGTTTTCTATCGGTTTCTGAAAAAAATTTCATTATGGTGGGCATGGCGGGTGTAATGGCCGGTGTTATGCATGCTCCCTTAACGGCAATTTTTTTAATAGCTGAACTTACCGGAGGTTATGCATTATTTATCCCGCTCATCATCACTTCGGCGATTGCCTACCTCACGACTATATTTTTTATTCCACACTCCATTTATACCGATCGTCTGGCCCGAAGGGGAGAGCTGATTACCCATCATAAAGACAAAGCAGTATTAACCCTTCTTGATGTGAAATCTGTGATAGAAAAAGATCTTATCCCGGTTCATCCGGATGCTACCCTTGGTGAACTGATTAAGGTAATTTCAGGATCCAAAAGAAATATTTTCCCTGTGGTCGATGAAAAGAAAATTCTTCATGGTATAATATTGTTAGACGATATCAGAGATATCATGTTTAATCCGGAAATGTATGATAAGACGTTTGTTGCTGACCTGATGATTCCACCTGTCGCCACGGTAAATCCCGAAGAACCCATGAGCAGTGTGATGGATAAATTTGAGGAAACCGGTGCATGGAACCTGCCGGTAATAAAAGATGATGTTTATATAGGGTTCATATCAAAAGCCCGGATATTTAACAAATACAGAGAATTGCTGGTGCATTTCTCAGACGAATAAGTGTTTTTTTTGTTTTCGGTTCATTAAACATATTGTGAAATCTGCGGTAAAAAACTAAATTTGAATGCGTATAATTGAGTTTACCCTGATCAGTGATATATAGGCCCATGTTTTTTAATACTTCTTAAGCACTTTTGTATTTTCACCTGAGGCGAATAACTTAAATTAGGAACATTTCTTGCCCTGTTTTACGTGCTTTATGTACACGGAATTGATGTTGCGGCTTAAGTATTCTTAATCGATTGGGAGAAAACTTTCGAACAGGAACAGAAGGAAGAAAGGCGCAACCTGGCTTAAAGCTGCCTGTTTAAGATAGAAACATGTGTTTGAAAGATGAAAAGTTTGGGATTTAATATATAAGATTATGAAAAGAGACATTGACATTTTTAATTTTATTGATCTGGAAGCGAGAAGACAAAGAAATGGAATTGAACTGATTGCTTCTGAGAATTTTGTCAGTCACCAGGTAACAGAAGCCATGGGATCCTGTTTGACGAATAAATATGCCGAAGGTTATCCGGGAAAAAGATATTATGGGGGATGTGAAGTAGTAGACCAGACAGAGCAGCTGGCCATTGACCGGTTAAAGGAATTATTTGATGCAGAATATGCTAACGTTCAGCCTCATTCCGGTGCGCAGGCAAATATGGCTGTTTTTCTTGCTGTGCTTAAACCTGGAGACACTTTTATGGGTCTGGATCTCTCACATGGTGGCCATCTTTCACATGGTTCACCGGTTAACAGTTCAGGAATAATATACCATGCGATTTCCTATGGTTTGGATAAAGAAACCGGTCTTATCGATTATGATAGCATGGAAAAACTAGCCCTGGCTGAAAAGCCCAGGCTGATTATTGGAGGAGCTTCTGCGTATTCGCGGGAATGGGATTATAAACGGATGAGGGAAATAGCCGATAAAACAGGGGCCATTTTTATGGTCGATATGGCTCATCCTGCCGGATTGATAGCCGCAGGTCTGTTGAATAACCCCGTGAAGCATGCTCATGTTGTCACTTCTACCACCCACAAAACGCTTAGAGGTCCCAGAGGTGGAATTATCCTAATGGGAAAAGATTTTGAAAATCCATTCGGGATAACGACCCGTAAAGGTGAAGTAAGGATGATGTCGTCACTTTTAAACTCCGCTGTATTTCCTGGCATCCAGGGAGGCCCACTGGAACATGTGATCGCTGCCAAGGCCGTTGCCTTTTATGAAGCTTTTCTACCGGAGTTGAAATCTTACCAGGAAAGTGTGGTAAAGAACGCCCGCCGGTTGGCTTCAGATTTCATCAATCATGGGTATAAGGTTGATTGCGGAGGTACAGATAATCATTCCATGTTAATAGATCTGCGGACAAAGGTGCCTGA
>CAZQOV010000105.1:0-9150 GCA_964595055.1 uncultured Bacteroidaceae bacterium
ATATTAAACAGTAAAATTCCGGCAAATGCCTTAATCAGACTGGAAAAAGCTGATGACAACAATGTTCCTTATGTTATTGATTTTTTGGAACTCGAGGAAGTTCCCATGCCAATCACTTTTGAAACTATCACAGATGAGAATAAAGTGCAGTATACTCCTGAAGAAGGGAAACTGCAATACTTTATTTCACAAAATGCAGGGAAAACTATTTTTATCCCTGAAGGAAGGTATGAGGTCGATGACCGGATTATTATAAACGGAGATGGCACCAGGATTATCGGAGCGGGAATGTGGCATACTGAAATATACTTCAGTGCTTCATCCGACGACAGAAGTACCTATAACAAGCGTGGGATCGAAACTTTCAGCAACAACATTGTTCTTGAAGGATTTTATTTGAATACGATTAACAACAAACGCTATTACAATAATGATCCCATTTATCAGGTCGGGAAAGGTTTGATGGGAAGCTTTGGTTCCAATTCCAGCATCCGCAACCTGTGGATCGAACATTTCGAGTGTGGGGGATGGATCGAAGGGGCCGATAATCTGAATATCCGTGATAGTCGTTTTAGGAACAATTACGCGGATGGGATGAATCTTGCTTATGGGTGTAAAAATTCCGTGGTGGAACACTCGAGTTTTCGTAATAATGGTGATGATGACATGGCCTCCTGGTCGCGTGCAGATCGTTTGTGTATAAACAATGTTTATCGTTACAATACCAGTGAGAATAACTGGCGAGCTTCTGCTTTGGGCTTTTTCGGGGGCCAGCAAAACAAGGCTTATAATATCTCCATCATTGATCCGATGGAAGCCGGTTTTCGGATCACCAGCGATTTTCCTGGAATGCCTTTCAGTATTGAGGGGTACAGCGAATTTTATGACATCTCGGTTCATAAAGGAGGCGTAGCCAGCGGAACAGTAGGTGTTAGTGGAGATTTATGGGGAAACCAACAGGGTGCCTTGCACATAAATAGTAGTTCTCAGTACGATATACAGAACATGAAAATCTATCGTATTGACTTGTTCAATTCCAAGAACGACGCCATTTTTCTCGGCAGTATGACAAAACAAATACAAGATCTTTATCTTAAAGATATTCATATTGACGGAACCGGTCGATATGGCATTTATTTTTACAATACTAAAGGGACCGGGACCTATTGTAACATACAATATGAAAATATAGGAGCCACCTCCAATACCAATGCTGTTCCTTCTTCCTTCTCATTTATCCGGAATTGCAATGAAGTTTCGGTTTCAAAAAAAAAGGCTCCTGAAATTCAGTTTTTTTCCGGTGACGGAAATCTGCATATCAAAGGGGAATATAATACAACTATTGCCATATACGATGTTTGGGGAAGAATGTGCTTCCAATCTCCAATTTCCGGAGAAGTTTTACTTGTCCCTAATCTGAATTCAGGAATATATATAGTCAAATGGGGATATGATCAAGCAAGAAAAGTGCTGGTATACTAGATCGATCTAATTTCCATGATCTTCCGCTTGAATTGATCGGAAGGACATCTTGCTTTACTCTTTATTTTCGTTTTATACGTGTAGATGGTATTCACGGAATAATTTAAAAAACTGGCTATTTGTTCATTATCATTAATCCCGAGGCGAATTAAAGCATAAATTCTCAGGTCAGTGTTCAGCAACTCGTCTTTATCCATATGTATTCTTCCTTCAGGTTTTAGGAGTTTATTGAATTCATCCACAAAATCAGGGAAAAGCTTCAAAAAAATCTGGTCAAAGCGTTTATACAAAGTTTCTCTTTCATTTTTGACATTTACATTTTGAGGGAATTTCTTGAGTCCTTCAAATTGTTTGGTTACTACTTTTCGTCTCACCCATTTCTGCAAACTTTCCAGCTTATCGATATACTCTGAGTTTTGGTTGAAAAAATAGGCAATATATTCATCCTTGATTTTATTGGCCTCAAAAAGCTTTTCATTTGATTTTTGAATGGTTAGCCGGGCTGTATTGAGCCTTTTGAAGGATATCCAGATGATAATCAGAGCAATAATCAGAGCAACTGCCAGAATTGAAATGAAGGCTGTGAACATCATTATGCTGTCCCGTTGTTTCCGGATGACTTTCATCCGTTCACCTTCAATGATGGGCAATATCTGGCCCACTTCCAGTTGGCGATGCCTGGCGCTATAAAAAGAAGCATCATTCAGTGCTTCAATGATATAGCGGTAAGCTCTTTTTTCTTCTCCTTTCTGATGCAGTAAATTCGCCAGGTTTCTTAAAGCCACGGTTTCCATCGTAGCTGTTTTCACGTCGGCTATAGCTGCACGGGCAAAATAGTCAGTTGCGAGCTCGGGGTAACCCGTCATGTGATAAATATAAGCTAAACTGGAAGTAGCGATCGCGTAATAATGTCTGGGAAGGTTAAAGTTGTTCATCCAGTATTCGAAAGCAAATTTGGCCCCGCTCCAGTCAGACATTTTCATCCGGTGCAGACTTTCAATTGCCCAATACTCATTGGTATTCGGTTTAACATAAAGAAGTGCACTGTCAAGATATTCATTGCCTTCCGCAACATAATGTGACATAAATTCCGGATCTCTGACAAAGTCAGCCAGATCATAGTAGGCGCGTGCCAGGGTTGAATAAAGCCTGGCTTTAAGAGAATCGTTTAAATACCCGGAGTTCACAGAATGCAGTGTGTCAATGGCTTCTTTGAAAAGTCCGGAGGATAGCAGGATAAAGCCCTCCCTGATTTTCACCTGATTCGTCAATGAATCATTCTTCATTGCATAGGCGATTTTTTTGGCCTGTTCAACATAGAATTGAGCCGAATCATAAATAAAGGATTGATATTCGTAGACCAGCTGCAGATTTGCAATTAATTGCTCTCTGTGTTTATTTGATGATGCATAGGTGTGAAGCTCATTCTTTTTCTTTTGTATAAGGGATTTTCTCTGTTCAATATAGAAATCTTTATTGTTGAGCACTTGCTCCAGTTCTTTCAGAAGACCGCTTGAATTCTGACCTGCTAAACTGAAGCTAGAACTAAGAAGTAATATGAATACGAAATTCAATTTCATGTATTGAATAATAATGACCTTTTCAAGGACTTACCAGCAGCAAAAATTAATTTTTCAATAGTTCCCTCAATGCCTGAAGAAGGAATAACTCATGGTCCTTTTTGGACATTTGGAAAATCATAGATTTATCCTGTTAAGGTAACGATTTTTTTATCACAGAATTCATATTGTGGTTAAACTTACCACGATTTCGGTAATTCTTTAAATCTACCCATAATTATTAAAGCCGGAATAAGGTTCCAAACTGCCCTTTCTGTTTAGTTCAACGCGGCATAATCCGCAAATGAAGGCAAGTTAATCTTCTCAATATGTTTGGCACATAATCAAAATATCCTGGGAAAGGTTCAAAATTCCCTGCATACAAAATCTTATGGTTTTATCGTTGATATTATCGATTATTTATAGTTTTGCAATTCTCTTTGTTTATCGTTGGAATATGCAATTTGTGCCATATAGGTGTAAAATTGCTTAATAACGGAAAAGTAAATAACAGATGTACGATAATTAATACCTGAGGATGCTGTAATCCCGGAAAGACATATGGAATATATAATATGTGGAAAATTTAATTAATGGTTCATTTAAAATAAATAATCTTACGTCTTATGAAAAAACTAACAACCCTATTATTCCTAATCCTCCCTTTTATCCTTTGCTCGTTTGGGTCTCAGGATAATGATTTTGTTGACTTATTCAATGGTGAGGATCTTACAGGCTGGGTCGTAAAAAACGGCACAGCACCTTTCACGGTAGAGGACGGGATGATTGTCGGCAGATGTGTGACCGGCACGCCCAATACTTTTCTTTGTACCGAGGAGACTTTTGGAGACTTTATCCTGACATTTGAGGCAAAATTCGGAAAAGGAAATTCTGGTGTTATGTTTCGTGCGCAGAGCAATCCTGATTTTAAGAATGGCCGTGTACACGGATACCAGATGGAGCTGGATCCGTCTTCCCGGGCCTGGACCGGAGGTATATTTGATGAGGCTCGTCGCAAATGGTTGTATCCTATGGAGTATAACCAGGAAGCAAAATCTGCTTTCAAGCTGGGCGAATGGAACGAGTATCGCATAGAGGCAATAGGGAACAGTCTGCGTACCTGGGTAAACGGTGTACCCTTTGCTGATCTTATCGACGATGTAGATGCAGAAGGTTTTATCGGTCTTCAGGTTCACAGCATCAGAGATGCCAGCCTGGAAGGAGAGAAAAATATTTTCAGGAATATCAAAATATGCACAACCAATCTGGAAAAATATAAAACACCGGAAAACAAGGAGATCACCCAGGTGAGTTTTTTGACTAATCAGCTTTCTGAGCGGGAAAAGGAAGAAGGCTGGAAACTTTTGTGGGATGGAAAAACCACCGCAGGCTGGAGAGGTGCAAAGCTGGATCATTTTCCGGAAAAAGGTTGGCATATCGAGGATGGCCTGTTGAAGGTTGAGCAGGCAGATGGAGCTGAATCTGGCAATGGAGGCGACATTGTAACTGAAAAGAAATATGAGAATTTCATTTTAGAACTGGATTTTCGACTTACTAAGGGTGCCAATAGCGGGATCAAGTATTTTGTGGATACGGAACTCAACAAAGGCGCCGGTTCTGCTATCGGTTGTGAGTTTCAGATCCTGGATGATGATCATCATCCGGATGCCAGGAAGGGGAATGAGGGAAACAGAACACTGGCCTCTCTGTATGACCTGATACCGGCAGATGCCAGAAGGTACAATCCTGATCTTATGAAAAAGCGTTCAAACGGTTATGACTGGAATCGTGCAAAGGTTATTGTAAAAGGAGATGATGTGGAACACTATTTGAATGGCATTCCCGTTGTTAAATATAACCGGGGCGGACAGCAGTGGAAGGATATTGTTGCTGCAAGTAAGTATGCCAAATGGCCCAATTTTGGTGAAGCCAGGAAGGGGCATATTCTGCTGCAGGATCATGGAGACGAAGTATACTTTAAGAACATTAAGATTAAATCCTTATAAGTATGGTTTCAGAAGAGATTTTGTAAAAAAGCAGACTTGTTACAACAGGTCTTTTAGCAGGAGGTGCAGCAGCTTCCGCCAAAAGTTATCGACGCATCATGGGTGCCAATGACAGGATACATATTGGGTTAATTTGGCCGTTCAGACCAGCCTTTTTATTTGTTTTTACCGGACACTAATGTTTCAGAATAATTTGCCGGATTATCTCTTTTTCTCCTTTCCGCACTTTTACCAGATATATTCCGTCTGATTCAACATTCAGATCAAATACATATGTATCCAGATCATTTTTCTTATGTAACAACTGCCCCATCATGTTGAATACCTCAACCGATGTTATTCCTTCTCCTTTCAGGTTGATTTCCCCCCTGGTCGGATTCGGGTAAATATCAATGGTGGCTGACTTATCTTTATCGATGGCAACATTATTCTGGGCCTCAATGATTACCGAATCAGTTGTTTCACAATAGTTAACCTGAGTATTTACCACTGTCACCCAGATAGTATGGGATCCGGTTTCCAGTTCAGAGCCCCCTAAGGTAACAGAATGGGTGGTGTCACCTGTACTCCAGATATAATCAAAAATTTCATAATTTTCACTACACTGGTTTGCGTAAAGAACAAGCTGATCATCCTGGTTGATGGTTATGTTCTCACTTAGACCCATATCGGCCAGACAATTGTCATTATAGTGTACACGAATTTCCCCTTCAGACGTACATCCGTACTCGTCTGTAACATTAACATAATGATACATGCCTGAAGTGATATGAATTGACTGGGTTTTTTCACCAGTGCTCCAATTATATTCTGTGCCTTCCCCTGCGGTAAGCATAATTGAATCCTGATTTGCATTAAAACAATAATCAGTAACCGGAGTAGCATTTGGAGTGAACAGGCTTACGACCAATGTATCGTAATAATCAATACTGTTTATGCTAACAATTACCGATATTTCCTGCTCGCCTTGCCCGAATCCTGTAGTATCAAGCACTGTTGTATTCGTTGAAGAACCGGTAGACCACTGATAGCTGTCAAAGCCTGCGCCGGCGTTTGCGATATAACTATCACCGGCACAAACCCTTACATCTTCACCAAGGCTGTACCGGGCATCGGAAAATTCTTCAGCACCCATATCAGGTGTTGTTGCATCACGCAGATTTCCGTCAAGGTCGGTGGTGATGCCCTCAACAGGTGTTCCGGTATTGCTGTGGAGGATATGATGTGAATACCAGGTCGAATCGCTCAGGAAAGCCGGATTGGCTGATACCGAGTTGTTATCAAGTCCGGTGGCCGAAACATAATCGGCAAACTGTTGATAAACAGTCCCCTCCCATTTACCGGCAGATTCACCATTGGTGAAAAGGTTGTTATGATCGGAAACAACGGTGGGAATATCAAAATTAATATTGAAAATCTTCCCCTGTGCCAGGTTGGCCATTACATTGTTTAACTGAACAAGTTGAATACAACTGTTCGATTTCATCTCATATAACCTGCTGTTTTTATTTGAACCTGAAATAACCATGGTGTTGTAATACAGATACACATCTGCCCGCGGATAAATAATATAAAGATGGTCACTGCTAAAGCTATGGAAAGAAATATAATTATTCTCAAGAACGGTTGTGTTAAAATATGAATTTATAAAATATCCTTCCCGGGCTTCTATAGTAACTATGTTTTTCCTGATACCCGCACTATCTCCTGATGAGGCTTCAATGCATTGATAGGCTACAGTATTTGTTTTAACAGTGTTTCTTTCAAACAGAAAACCTTCCAGTTGTTTGAGAACAACAGAGCCAAAGCCCTGATCAATAAAATGATTATCTGATATATTAAACGATCCTGCCCTTACAGGCGCATTTTTTTTCACAATTGCTTTACTTCCGTTCCGGAATATGTTGTTGCTGAACACCTGGGATGAGTCGACCGAACCTTCCGGATAGTAAATCAGCGCCAGGGAATCATTGTTTTCTGTAGTCTGAATCCCTTTAAAAATATTTCCATCAAACAAACTGTTATTAACATAGTTTGAAATTTCAATAAGCCTTCCATAATTGCTGTTCTCTGCTTCAATGGTGATGTTTTGCAGCACAAAATCATCCAGTCCGTCCAGTTTGATCACATAATTATTATTTTTTGATGCATTATACGTAATAATTACATCTTCGGCATTGCCTGAGGCTGACCGGAATATAACCGAATCCCCGGGCTTTTTGCCTGTAAAGCTTTCCGGGAAATACACCTGTTCATTGTATGTTCCTGATTCAATATCAAAAATAACACTACTTTCCAAACCACATAAAATCAGTGCCGCAACAGCCTCGTTAATGGTTTTATAATCTTTATCCGTACCGATTGTTATTATACCCGACAAGGGATTCGTGCAAGTACCCGTCATCACATCCGCTCCGATGGTTGGGTTTTCCGGGTCTCTGCTGTCTCCATCAAAATCATCTGCTATTTCCGGTATGGGCATGCCTTTTCCAAAAATCTGTACCTGATTGATATGCAAATCGGAATCGGATGTAAACATGGGGTCGGTGGCAAGGGAATTTGAACCCTGGCCGGCAGCATTCCATGCCGGCAGGTCATTAATCCAACCATTCACGTAAATAAACCGGTTTCCGGTGGCATGAAGAAGGTTGTAATCGAAATATATACCCGATAAATCAGGGGCATATATAAGTACACCACCGGCTGTATTGCTTAAAATATTGTTGTAGCTGTAAATATTTGAGCAACCATCCTGCAGGTTTAATGTCCGGCTTTCGGATGAATTGCCATGCACATGAATGTTGTTATGGAAAATATTTTGCCGCGAACAATTAAACAATGCCATTCCGGCAGACTGTTCCGTGGCGTTATAGTCAATCATGTTGTTGGCGATGAGGGCTAAACTGTCATATTCAGCCGTACAATCGTATAAGTCTATGCCAATCCATAGATTACCCGTTGGATCGGGGTGAGAAATGCGGTTTTTATGTATTTGCTGCCATTTTTGATTTTTCATATATATACCTGAGTGATATTGATCCAGCAATGTATTAGCCTTAAGGATATTCCCGGGGGATGGATTGCCGTTTTCACCTGTAAAATCAATGCCGTTGAAACCTCCGGTAATGGTATTGCCTGATACCAGTATGTTGCAGTTGTTACCATTTTCGGCTTTAACAGCCGAGGTTTGCGGGTTCTTTTCGCTGGTGATGATATTATTACAGATGCGGATATTGTGCGCACCGTTAACAATGTAAATGGCAGTAGAGTAAAGTGAGTCCAATGCGTTAATCGTCATGTTTTCCAGGGAGATATACTGCGCACTGTCCAGTTTCATTACATAATGATGGGTGTTGCCGGCAGCATATTCCAGAATGACATCTTCCGCATTGCCTGAGGCTGACCGGAAGGTAATGCTCATTTCAGGTGAAGAAAGCGGAATGTATGGAATCTCAATTTGTTCAATATAGCTGCCATCATCCACCAGAAATATGACAGAATCCCTTACGCCCACCTGGGCAATGCTGTCTATTGCTTCAGTAAAGCTTTTAAATACACGTGATGGGCCAATAGAGTATTCACCGCCCATAGGGGTGCCGGTATCCGTTTCATCTGCTCCAATATCAGGATAGACTGAATGTCTGGCTTCACCATCAATATCGGTGGTGACTTCGGCAAGAGTCGTGGCTTTGCCGTTTAGCCGCGGATCAAATGTATGCAGATCATCCTCCGAAACAAATTCAGGTTCAAAGAACATCGAGTGCGCATCATTACCTGACGATTCCTGCCATGCTTCAAGCGTTCCTATATTACTTCCCAGCCAGTTCATTTTGTTTAATGAACTGTTGGAATATAAAACATTATAATCCGATTCAAAACCGGTGCTGTCATCGCATACGATGGAAAAACCATACCCAGTATTAACGAAGATGTTATTTTTAAGATCTATATTGCTGCCATCCAGCGTTATAGGGGTGCCTTTTTCATTTCTCAATGTATTGAAATATATTTTCAGGCTGTCACAATCTCCGGCATTTATTCCAACAGTTGCATAAGGACTTCGCCCATTTATTATATTGTTGCTGATAAGTCCGTTATTTGAA
>CAZQOV010000105.1:9250-11273 GCA_964595055.1 uncultured Bacteroidaceae bacterium
CCGTCAATTTCGGGTATCCTGACAAACTCATAGAGCGTATCGGCTGCAACAGTGAACACCACAGCTCCATCAATTCCGTTAATAATAAGGGCATCTACTGCGTCATTCAGGGTCTCATAATCGGGTGTTGCTCCGCCAATTATATAATTGCCATGAAGTGGAACAGGAGGGGGGAGGGTAAATTCATCCGCACCTATATCGGGGGTTTGCTCATTTCTGCCATCCCCTTCAATATCTTCTGAAACGCCAGCATTGTATCCGGCAGATTTTAATGCCGGGTGTGCAGGTATCCAGCTTGTGTCGGAAAGAAAATGAGGATTAGCCGATATGGAGTTTAATTCCCGATTCTCCGACAGTTGGAGGAGTTCAAGGTTAATGAAATCATAGTTTCTTGCCAGGTATGGTCCGTTGGAATACAAATTATTATAGTCGCCATAGACATGATTTCCTGAAAAAACCAGACCACCGGCAGTATTCACAAAGCAGTTGTTGTTTGACTGCAGGGTAACCGATGAGCCTGCCGGATGGTTGTAACATATGCTTGATGTCTGGTCTCCTGCAATATGCACAGTATTATGAAGCAATTGAAGAGTCATTCCGAAACTTGAATACATTTCAATCGCGATATCAGCCTGGTAGGTATGTAAATAAATATAATTGTTAATCAGCGTGTTATTTTCATTCCTGCCGCTTACAGCAATACCTCTTCCTCCGTTCATCAGATATATTTTGTTTTTTTCTATGGAGAAATTGGTAAAGTGATCTTCCAGAGCGATAGCTGTCATCCGGTGGTTAGAATAGAACTGGTTGTTATTTAGTGAAGTTATTTTTCCGGATTTCATAAATACGGCGGTATCACTCTGCTGATGAAACTCATTGCCGGAGAAGAACATATTATACGAACCGGTCCACTGTACAGCTTTTTTTCCGTTTAAAAAATAATTGTCTGAAAAAACATAGCTGGAATCATATAAAACCGGATCATTGACATTACAGATGAGTTCTGATGTGTTTTCAATTCCTTCGAACCGGTTGTTAAAAAAATAGTTGCGTTTTGTGCCATTAGCTATTTCCACAATGCGGCCATAGGTTGTGCCAGTCGCGCGTAGTGTCATGTTTGAAAAGGTGATGAATTCAGCTCCATCCAGTTTCAGGGTATAGTTTTCATTTTCTGAGCCGGCCGCATAACTTAATACCACATCGGAGCTATTGTTTGAGGGATTAGAAAAGATAATTCTGGATCCGTAGGAAGTCCCCGGTATTTTGGGTATAATAATCTGTTCGTTGTAATTGCCCGGTTCAACATTAATCTTTACATTACCGGTTATACTTGTGGATTTTAAAAAGTCAACAGCCTCGGTAAAGCTGGCAAAATCGGCCGAGGAGCTGCTGCCAATAACATAGCTTTCCTTTATTACTGTACCGGAGGTCGATCCTATATCTGCAAATGAGCCATCCGCATCGAGTGGAGAAGCCGGATCTCCTGCATCAATACATGGCGAGGCATCATTTAACTCAAAGCTACCATAATTGGAATCAATAAATAAAGGATCGGCAGTTATGTTATTGTTGCCTGTCAGATCGCCTTGAGTGATCCGGCTATATGATACGGTGGCTTCTGCAACATGTGAAAGGCCTATATCATCCGTTGTATTTTCATAGAAAAGACAGTTTTTCACCAGCAGGTTTATTTCCGATGCACGGCCATGGATGGCACCACCATCTGCTGAACTGTTGCGAATAAATGTACAATTTACAATATCCGGCGAACCCGATTCATCGCCCCAGTACATAACCCCTCCACCCATGGTTGTTCCTGCATTTTCGATAAAAGTACAATAGCTTAGATTTACCTTACTGTTTGATGCCCTTACAGCTCCTCCCTCATTAGAAGTGTTATTGTAAAAGACCGTATGAGCAATTTCGATGTTGGTGGTTGAATATCCGTTAAAATGGATAGCCCCTCCCGAAGCATCGGCATTATTATAGCGAAAATCGCAATGTTCAATGAGTATATTATTCA
>CAZQOV010000106.1:0-11205 GCA_964595055.1 uncultured Bacteroidaceae bacterium
GTATTTAATTGCGGATAATATTATTGCAGAACAGGATGTGATTGGTGATGCAGACATCTTTTTTTATCAATAAAATGAATTTCTAATAATGAAAACAGCGTCCAAAATAATCTCATTGATTCTATTTTTATCCCTTTGATCATTTCACCCCCAAAAAGACAGAGGTGAGGTAGGTATCAATACCTGATCCGAAAACCTTCGAGAAATTAAAAATGATCATCACCGAGGTATATGATGCCGGAGCTTGCGCACATCTCTGGGTCTGGGGAGATCATTCGAGGGGGTGGACATCTAAAAGTACAGAAGAGGGAATAATGGGGCAACAGGAAAGAAATCTGATGGATAAAATTGCTGAAGAACTCGGACCTTTATAGGGATGGGCTATGGGTTATGGGTTTGATCTTTGGGAATGGGTTAGCGAGGAGGAACTCGATGCATGGTATGATTACATGTGGTCAAAAAAAGGATGGAATCACCTTTTGGGAGCGAGGTCTCAAAAAAATGAGCTTGAACAGATCTCGGAAAAAATGGATTATTCAAGCTATGAATATCATAAACCCTGGTATGATGATTTGGTGGTTATGATCGATACGCATCCTGAAAAACCATCATTTTCAGAGGATCGCTACAGAATAAGGCATCCCGGTAAGTATCATGAAAGAGATTATGATGAAGAAGAAACCCGCAGAGGATTATGGCATCATGCCATGGCCGGTGGAGTGGCTGCTATCTGGGGGAATCTTGAAGAAGATGGAGTTTACTCCAATAAAGTGCAGTTTAAAATGCTTTTCGGAGTTCTGGAATGGCCATGGAAGGCTGCAGACAGACATGGAGCCGCATAATTCTCTGACCAATGGCTATTGCCTTAAAGCCGGGGATCGGATATTTGTTTGTTATATTGAAGATTCGGATCTGCTCGAATATAGTTTTCCAGGAGAGGATAAGGATGTAATTGCAATCGATACGAAAAAAGAATACCGGGAAATTCCCCTGAGAAAAAAACCTGCAGGAACTTATATTTTTGAGGCTCTTCATGTATCAGACTGGGCTGTGGTGGTGGAATAATACATTCGTTTTCCAGGGTTGTAACTATTTTCAGTTTCAAGCGTCTTAAAATTGATGTTTTCAAAATAACCAGGCATGATCAGGAATTTTTTTATCCATGGCGTCAGGATTTTCACCCGGCAAAAATCTTACTTTTTTTTGAATATAACAGGACTTTCTATTGGAATCGCTACCAGTCTCTTTATATTTATTTATATCCTGAATGAACTAAACTACGATAATTTTCATGATAAAAAAGACAGGATTTACCGGTTGATCCTTGATGGCAAGATAGGGGAGCAGGAAGTGCTGACAACGGCTTCTTCATCACCTGTTGGGCCCTACATGCATGCAGAGTTCCCGGAAGTTGAAGAATTTTGCCGAATGAATCCATGGGGAGAAACCGTCCTGAAATTTGATCATAACATCTTTTCTGAAGATAGCTTTGTTGAAGTGGATTCGTCCTTCTTTAGTATTTTTTCCATTCAGCTATTAAGAGGCGATAGAAGCAATGTATTAAATCGACCACACACCCTGGTCCTATCGCAAAGCACTGCGGAAAAAATGTTTGGGAATATTGATGTTATCGGAAGGATGATAAAAGTTGGTACGGATACAACCTTATATACTTTGACCGGGATTATGCAGGATTTTCCCCGGAATTCGCATTTTGACGCTAATGTACTGGCTTCTTTTATGACTAACAGAAGATCTGACGATAATAACTGGCTCGCCAACAGTTTTACCACCTATCTTTTATTAAAGCCCGGAGCTGATCCTCAGGGAGTGAATGATAAGCTTCCTGACATGATAGTGCGCAATGTCGGTTCTCTTATAGAAGAATATTTCGGAGTTGGGATGGAAGAATTTATATCCAGTGGGAATCGCTATAATATGCATCTTCAGGAATTGGGAGATATACATTTAAATCCTGATATTGATCACCAGCAAAAGCCGGCCGCAAATCCAAAATATTTATTCATTTTTGGCAGCATTGCCCTATTGATCATCATAATTGCATCGATCAATTTCATGAACCTTTCGACTGCGCAGGCAGCCAGGCGAGCTCGTGAAGTAGGTATTAAGAAAGTAAGTGGTTCTTCAAGAAACTCACTTATTCAGCAATTCCTCTTCGAATCGGTTTTATTAACTTTCCTTTCACTCATAATCGCCTTAGTGATTGTCTGGATCAGTCTTCCTTATATTAATCAGATCATAGGCACCGAATTATCACTGGATCTGTTTTCGAAATGGTATTTATTTCCTGTTCTTCTTGGTTTTTCCATTCTCGTTGGTATTTTCGCCGGTTCTTATCCTGCATTTTACCTTTCTTCCTTTTCCCCTGTTACAGTCCTGAAATCTGGTATTACTGGCAGTAAAGTCAACACCAGGCTAAGGAGCTTGCTGGTGGTTGTACAATTTTCTATATCTGTTGTTTTGATAATCGGGACCCTGATCATGTTCAAACAGATCAATTATATGTTGAATAAGGATCTTGGTTTTAACAAGGAAAGAGTACTGGTAATTTCAAGAGCGGGGGCACTCGGTAACAGGGTGGAATCGTTTAAAAGTGAAGTAAAGGCTATACCCGGGGTACTTCATGTCAGTTCCTCAACAGCTGTTCCGGGAAGAAACAATAATACCAATGGATATATGATTGAGGGAAAAGATGAATCTTTTCTTCTTGAAACCAACTGGGTGGATTATGCTTATTTTGACACTTATGATCTGGATATTGATGAAGGCAGGTTTTTTAGCAGAGATTTTGAAACCGATAAAGAAGCGGTTGTGATTAATCAATCGGCTGTGAAACAATTCGGCCTGGATCCCGTTCTCGAACAACGTTTTATCAATCGCGACAATGATGAAGAAACGTACATGCGGGTTATTGGCGTTGCAAAAAATTTTCATTTCAGATCTCTTCACAGCGCAATTACTCCCTATATCTTCAGATTTAAAAATGAGGATATGCATTGGGGCTATATCAGTGTTAAGCTGGATAAAAATTTCACTTCTCAAACCGTTGAAAAGATTGAAAAACAGTGGCAAAACTTCACTTCAAATGATCCATTACAGTATTTTTTCCTTGATGAAGATTTTAATCAGAAGTATAAGGAAGAAAGACAAAATGCCACACTTTCAGTATTTTTTGCGATCCTCGCGATTTTTATTGCCAGTCTGGGTTTGTTCGGACTGACCTCTTTTACTGTCGAGGCCAGAACAAAAGAAATAGGCATTAGAAAGGCAATGGGAGCCAGCGTATTCAGGATTTTCTATCTCATATCAAAGGATATTGGAATCCTTGTGATTATTGCAACACTTGCTGCCTGGCCTGTAATTTATTATTTTGCCGAACAGTGGTTAAGCAATTATCACTACAGGATTGACACTGATATTATGAGTTTTGTGCTGGGTTTTTTTGTAGCTTTGTTTATAGCCCTTCTTACAATTAGCTACAGGGCATTAAAATCTTCAAGAATGAATCCTGCACATTCTTTGCGTTATGAATGACCTTATTTTGTTCCGAATATTCGGTCACCGGCATCTCCAAGTCCTGGGACAATATATCCGTTTTTATTTAATTTTTGATCCAGGGCTGCAAGAACGACTTCGATATCCGGATGATCTTTTTCGATTCGTTCCACACCCTCAGGAGCCCCAACAATGCAAACCAGTTTTATGATTTTTGCTCCTTTATTTTTTAGGGCGGTTATTGCAGCACTTGCGCTTCCTCCTGTTGCGAGCATAGGATCGAGGATCATAATCACGGCATCATGCAATTTTTCGGGGAATTTGGCATAATAAAACACTGGTTCCAGTGTTTTTTCATTCCGGTATAAGCCGATATGTCCCACTTTTGCAGTTGGAATAAGGTGGGTAATCCCATCAACCATTCCCAGTCCTGCGCGGAGGATGGGTACTAACACAATTTCTTTTGCCAGTTCTCTTGTATTGCATTCTCCTACCGGGGTTTTAATCTTAATATCAATCATCGGCAAATCCCGGGTAATTTCATAGGCCATCAGGCCGGCTATCTCTTCAAGATTCTGTCTGAAATCCTTTGTACGGGTTTCTTCATTTCTTAATAAGGCGAGTTTGTGTGTGATCAGAGGGTGGTCCAGTACTTTTAACATGTCTAAAATACAACAATATAATCCGTATAATCAAAATCTATATTTTCGTTCAGAAAATTACGAAATTTTTTGTCGATTTCAAGGACTGGTTTTTGCTGGTCTGCAAAACTCTCTGATGGCTGCTCCTGAGGTATGGGAAAGTATTCATTCCTCCTGTCGGCTTTATCAAATACTGTCAAAAGCAAATATTGGCCGATTTTGTCTCCGCGATCACCTTTGAGAATATAATTGTAATATCCGGTAACGTAGGCCTGATATGCAGGATGATAATCATTGATGATAAAACGTTCAAATTCATTCTGTTTTTCTTTATCTACTGTAAAATACCTTATGGCAATTATCTCTCCCAGCTGGGGGGCGATCATCTCATTAAACCCGACAACAACAAAATCTGTGTAAGAATTTATGCTGTCTACCAGAGACTTTTTGGGCGCGGCAAAGTCAAATCGGGTAAGCACCGCATTCCATTGAGGATAGTTTGCCATTTCTGAAGAAGGGAAATAATAATCACGTGTAGCTTTGTAATTGAAAGTCCAGGCGAAGATATAGTCTCCGCTTCGATTGCCTCTGTCCCCCTTCATAACCCAACCAGAAGCTCCTTTGGAATGTTCTGTGATAAGCTGGCACCACTGACTGTAATAGTTTAAAAAGATAATTTCATTGGTTTCTTTGTTTAATTCAAGTTCTCGTAAGGCAATAACTTCAGGAAGATTTTGAGCAGAAAGCCCAGTTATCATTCCGGATATCATAAGTGTAAGTAAGAAGCCATAACTTTTCTTTGCGGACATAACGGATAATTTTTATGGTTAACAGCTGTAAACTCCTCTTACTCACTTTCCTGACAGACTACGATCAGAGATTAGGGATGAATTCTGTTTCTAAGGCTTATTTCATGTACAATATATCTTTTATCCTGATAAAAGTCAAATTTATTCGCGCGAAAGAACAAATCTTCCTCAACACCTTTTTATTTTTTATCTACAGCCCTAAATAAATGGGATACCATTGAAAGGATTCGAGGTTTTTGTCGGAAAAAAATAAATTCTCTCAAAAAGAACCTCCATCATTCCAGTTCCAGCAATTCAATTTTCCTGAATTCGGTGGGGTGACTTTCGGCCTGGAGGGCTATGTATCCTTCCGTGAGGGCAAAACCTTCCGGTAAAGGAAATCCTTCGGGTAAATCGCCTCCGATTTGGGGTTTGCTGTAGGTCATTACCGTATCGCCTTCTACAATATGATGAATGATGCTATCGGCAAGTACCACGAGTTCAAATCTAACCCACTGATTGCCTGGATAGGTTTTTGAACCGGAAGGAAAACAATGTTGGGTTATGAGTTCTCCAGCCATTTCGATATGAGTGCCCGGTGTACACACATTTCCGGTAGGCCTCTCACCCCCTTGTTCATCCTGACCAAGCAACTGGGCCTCGATGGAGACAGGGAAAGCTTGATCCAAAAGAATGGTTTCGGGATCCTGACAATGGAACATTACGCCATTATTTCTGTATGCCCATCCGGCTCCTCCGGGAACTTGCTCCCCGGTAAAACGGTATTCGACTCTGAGCTTGTATTTTGAGAAAGGTTTGTTATAAAAGATGTGGCCAAAATCATTGGTAATGGTATCATATTCGCTGTAATCCACAACCAGCAAACTGTCTCGAACCCTGAAGGTATTGTTGTAATTTTCATTCAGTTCGTGATGATTGATCTTGATAACCCAATCATTAAGGTCTTTACCGTTGAAAAGAGAGATCCAGTTTTCTTTTTTTTCTTCAGCAGGCTGGCAAGATAGAATGAAAAGCAAACATAAGAATATGGAAATATTGAATGAAGCTTTGTAAAGCTCTGAATTATGAAATTTCATTATTCCTGTTGTTTAAAGTGAAACTTGATTTATAAATTCGCCAGAGCATTTATTATAAAAATACTGCTTTATACAAAAATAATATTTTTATTTGTATCGGAAAGCATAAGTGAATAATCTTCCGAGAGTGGGTTTTTGGTCCTGAATCAGACTGGCCGTTCGGAAAATTGACTAATGATATTTTTTTTGATAAATTCATGACATGGTAATGATTAATTTTAGATAATGATTCCGAAGGGAAAATATCATCTGTCTTTTAAAGCAATTTTTCTTGTTTTGATAATGTTTGCTGTACAATTGTCCGGTCAGGATGATTCTGAAGAATTCGAAATCCTCGTAGTTCAGGAAGGTTGGCACACCGGTATTGTTTTTAAAACCAATGATGTTGATTCCACAATCTGGCCAGAGATCGTTCATTACCGAAATAAAAACTTTGTTGATGTAGGCTGGGGGGATGAGAAATTTTACCAGGTTCCCGGATATCCGGTTTTTGTTGCCGCAAGGGCTGTGTTGTTCCCTACCCAAAGTGTTCTTCGGGTTTTTCCATACAGTACGCCCATTCTTTCCGCATACTTCGAGGATAGTAAAATATTAACATTCACCATAAATAGACAGCAGCTCGATCGCTTGAGCAGGTTCGTTGCAGAAAGCTATAAGCGGGATAAAAACGGAAATGCACAGCTCAGTAAGCTTTATGAAAACAACCAGCATTATTTCCTTGCCACCAGAAACTACCACCTGTTTCGTACCTGTAATACCTGGATAGCACTTGGCTTCAAAAAATCCGGATTTGATGTAAGAAGCTTTTTTGTGCTTTATGGGAAACAATTAATCAGGCAATTAAGGGATATTCCAGACTCAGGGTTTTTACGGGAATAATGTGCCTAATAATAATATCCCTAATTCATTGACTTTCATTTTTTTTTCTGCGATAGTTTTGCGCTTATTACCATCTGTTTAACACCTTAAATTTATTGTCATGGAAAAACTGGAAAAAATTTCAGGACTTGCTATCCTGTTTATGCTGGCATCAATATTTTCATGCAGCAAACAGGAGAAAATTCCCGTAACCTCTTCCTCACAGGATGCAATTATCCTTTATGATCAAAGCATTGAAGCCATGGAAAGCGCTTATATTACAAGAAGCAATGAATTGCTGGGATTTTTATAAGGCCAGTGGCGATTATCGAAAGGCATATGAAAAATAGGTCGACCACAATGCCCACCATTCACCGTTTACCTTTACCTCAATAGTCTGATCCATACCTCAAGTCGCTCAAGTCGCTTCCATCGTCTATATATTTCTTCTTATCTTAGTAGCTAAATTCCCTAATCTGCACACTATGAAAAAGAAAACCTTCCGCAGGCTTATATGGCTCTTAATTGTAATTGCCATTATCGGTATCACCTGGTTTGTTTGGCCAAGACTTCCTATAATTACTGCATTTGCTTCCAAGGGAATGGCTTCCAGTGTTTTTGTCGCCAATAAAGACCCTGAAAGGGTAGAGGCTGAGGATCTTTCATTCTTTCCAATCAACCTGGCCAGATCAGAAATTGATTATGAGGAAAAATCCGTTACTTCCACCGTATTTGGACTGGCAAAGAGAAAAGCCATTTACCGGGAGGGTCTGGGTGCGGTGATTGTTCTCGAGAGCTCAGAGAATGAACTAAGAAAAATGGAGTTTGACATACCTGAACCCGGTTATTCTCCAGATACCATTCCCTGGCCCAAAGGGAATGTAATGCCTGCCGAACTACCTGAAGGGGTAGATTATAAACGTCTAAACGAATTGATAGACACCTGTTTTGACCAACCGGGGGAAGAGTCTTTTAAGAAAACCCTCGGCATAGTGATCGTTTATGATAATAAAATGATAGCGGAGAAATACCTGGGTGATTATGATCATAACACCATGTTCCATGGTTGGTCAATGACAAAGTCTGTTGCAGGGGCTATGGCCGGAATCCTGGCCGATGAGGGAAAGCTTCGCCTTGATGATCCTGTTGAGGTCGGAGACTGGGAAAATGAAGAAATGAGGGAAATGACCGTTAAAAATGTCATTCAGATGAGCACCGGGCTGGAATGGTACGAAAATTATTTTACCATTTCTGATGCTACGGTAATGCTCATGCAAAGTGAGGATATGCTGGCTTCAGTAACGGATAACAAACTCGAATACGAACCCGGCAGTCATTGGAACTATTCATCCGGTGACGCAAACCTTCTTTCGGGTATTATACGGAATAGAATGGAGAGTGATAAAGATTATCATTCTCTTCCCTATGAGGAACTGTTTTATCCTGCGGGCATGTTGAACACGGTGATCGAAACCGATGCAAGCGGACTTTTCGTAGCATCTTCTTACAGCTATGGCTCTACCCGCGATTGGGCAAGATTCGGACTTATCTTTCTCAATAATGGCATTATTGCCGGAGATACTATCCTTCCGGAAGAATGGGTTGAGTTTATGAAAACACCTGCTCCTGCTTCTGAAGGAAAATATGCCGGAACCTTCTGGCTTGAGGAACCCGATGAGGAAAATGCCCTGGTGGATGTACCCGATGATGTCTTTTTTGCTGACGGCTTTCTTGGGCAAAGGATATATATCATTCCTTCCAAAAAACTGGTAGCTGTTCGTATGGGTTATGGATTGAGCAATTTTAGCATGAATGATTTTCTGAGGGAGGTGATTGAGACATTACCCTAGGGGTGGGGAGAATGAAGTGGGAGAATGATTTAGCGGGATTAAATTAGAGTTAACTCTCATTAACGGAATATTAACTTCAAACCATTAATATATTAAGATTAGAAAGTTAACATTGATGGACACTAAAATAGTAACAGAGGATCAGTCCGGTCAAAAATGAAAAAAACAAAAAAGAGAAAGGTCGATCTCATTGTTTTGTCTGATGTTCATCTTGGTACATACGGATGTAAAGCTAAAGAACTTCTTAAATATTTAAAAACAGTAAAACCCGGGATGCTTGTTCTCAACGGGGATATTATCGATATCTGGCAGTTCAGCAAACGTTACTTTCCGACTTCCCACCTTAAGATTATTAAATATATCTCTACACTTCTCACCCGGGGAACCAGGGTGTATTATATCACCGGTAATCATGATGAACTGTTCCGGAAGTTTGCCGGTTTTGAGCTGGGTAAATTTAAGATTGTAAATAAACTTCTTCTGGATCTTGACGGTAAAAAGACATGGTTTTTTCACGGCGATGTTTTCGATGTAACCATGAAACATTCGAAATGGCTGGCACGTCTTGGGGGTCGTGGATATGATCTGCTTATCATTATTAATCTCCTGGTAAACAAGATCAGTAATTTCTTTGGATATGGCAGGATCTCACTTTCCAAGAAGGTGAAGGACAGGGTGAAAACTGCGGTAAAATTTGTGAACAATTACGAAAAGACTGCTGTAGAGATCGCCATGAGAAATAAGTATGACTGTGTGGTATGCGGACATATTCATCAACCCAGGATGGAGACAATAGTCGGCAGAGAAGGTGGAAAGGTCACCTATCTAAATTCGGGTGACTGGGTTGAAAATCTTTCCGCACTGGAATATCACCTGGGGAAATGGTCGGTTTATTATTACCATAATGATCCATTAATACAACCTAACAAGAACCCTGAATTTTCGCAAGACATGGAGCTGGACTATGTTGAGGAAAAGTACCGGGTCATTTTTCAGAATATGGTAAAGGATTTTCAGATAATGCCTGAGATGTTTGATAAAACTGGTTCGAAGGGGAGAGGTAATGTTGAGTTGGAGATTGGAAAGATTGGGGAATAGGGATTGAGGGATTAGTAGATTTAATATGACGTGGTTTTACCGATAGATTTGATTATTTTTGCCGGGATTTTGTTTTTTCTGTCATATCTTTTCACGACAAAATAATCATGCATTCTATTGGGAGAAACATACAAATTGCGGCAACCTTTATTAAGGAAGGAAAACTGGTTGCCTTCCCCACTGAAACTGTGTATGGTCTGGGCGGTAATGCCCTGGATCCTCTGGCTGTGGCGAAAATTTTCGAGATGAAAGAGCGCCCCTCGTTTGATCCGTTGATTGTCCATATTGCTGAAGGAGATGACATAGAGCAATTGACAGAAAAAACAGATGAGAGAATTTTTCAGATCATTGACAGGTTCTGGCCGGGCCCTTTAACCCTGGTATTGCCAAAAAGCGAAGTTGTTCCTGATATTATTACATCAGGTTTATCAACCGTGGGAATAAGGATGCCTGATAGTGAAATTGCCCTTGAACTCATTCGCACTTCAGGATGCCCCATTGCTGCCCCCAGTGCAAATAAATTCGGAAGAATAAGTCCAACAAATGCCGCTCATGTAAAAAAACAACTGCCCGATGTGGATTATATTCTGGATGGCGGAAATACCAAAGTTGGAATTGAGTCAACCATCATTTCCATTACTGATAAAGGATTCCAGATATTGCGCAATGGTATTATTACGAGGGAAGAGATAGCGGAAATTCTGCCTTATGACGATACTACCCGATTAAAGGAAATTGTTGCACCGGGTATGTTAAAATCGCATTACAGTCCGGCCAAGAAGATGATTATTTCCGACGGGAAGAATATCCATGCCATCGACAAAAGCAAGGCCGGATTTTTATCTTTTTCAGGTGCCCAGGAAGAAGGCTATAAAGAGGTGATACGCCTGACTGAAAACAAGGATCTGAAAGAATATGCCGTAAACATGTTTGCGGCTATGCATACACTTGAAGAAAGTGAGGTTGAAATTATTGTTGCAGAGCCTGTCCCTGAAACAGGCATCGGAATGGCCATTATGGACAGGTTGAAAAAGGCTGCCTGGAGGGAATAATTACCTTTCTGCAACTACCAGCATCTCATAATACGGGGTTGTGGATGGAGCAGGAGCAAATATGGTTAACCATAACATTTATTTGCAAGGTACAAATCCGAATTGGGAAAAGATTATCATCAGAAATAATACATTAGTTGTGGAGCGGTAAATGGTTTAATGGCTCGTTCCGGGGGGGTAATTACTGACAACCTGTTAATTCAAAATGCCATACATGTCAATACCTCATTTACGACAAGCAACCCCGAAACTGCCCAACTTATTCAACCATCCTACCTAATCCACTCCCCAACCTCATCCAAAGT
>CAZQOV010000107.1:0-11106 GCA_964595055.1 uncultured Bacteroidaceae bacterium
TCCATGCTACTTTTCGGGTAGAGGAAAATATCCTCCATCCCTCCTGTGAAACTGGACGCTCAACTTCTCTTAATGCTTCAAAACCAAGCCATATCGCACCTGCACCCATCAAACCCTGTTCTTCACCCGGAGAAGATTCCGGATCCGGATTCTTCCCTGCTTTGTTTTGATATTCCACTTTTTTCCAGTCCGGTCGAAAATACACTCCCCCTTTTTCATTGTAGTGATTCAATACTCTTGCCATCGATGTGTAGATCGACGAAAGATCCTCAAGACTCGATTCTGCACCCCCCAATATAATGCTGAGACCATAATGATCTCCCGGTTTATTCAGGGTACTCATTCCCATATTTCTCAAATCATTCAGAAAACGTTCGTTTCCATATTGATGTAACATACGAACTGCCGGGACATTTAATGAACGGGCAAGGGCTTCGGAAGCCTTTACAATTCCATCATAGCCTTTTTTATAATTTTTTGGGCTGTAATTTCCGTATCTGGTGGGTATGTCCCCGACAAGGGTATGGGGAAGAAGCTCTCCCCGGTATTGCATCATCGTATAAAGCAGTGGTTTAAGAATGCTTCCTGAACTTCGTGAGGAAGGGATAACATCAACATCACCGCCATATTCGGGGTGTTCAGAATTTCTTATGTTACCGACATAAGCCAGGACTTCTCCTCCATCGACTTTTGTTACCAGGCAGGCAGCATTATGAATTCCCATGGCGTAAAGCCGGCTTTTTGAACGTTGAATGATATCATCCACCTTTTCCTGCAGATCTTTATTAATTGTAGAGGAAATTCGTCTTCCTTTCTGACTCTGGTTAAACCGCTCAGTAAGGTGATAAGCTTTCGCTGGCAAGTCTTTCGGTGCCTCAGGCAGGGATTCTGATAGCGCCAGTTGATAATCTATGTCTGAAAGAATATTTCTTTTCCTGAGTTTGAGTAAAAGACGGTTTCTCTTTTTCAGCAAAACATCACGGTTTTTACCTGGATGCATAAGAGATGGTGCATTGGGTAATACGGCAAGAAATGCACTTTCTGCCCAGGAAAGATGAAATGGGCTGGCATCGAAATATCTCCATGCTGCTGTTTCCAAACCCACAACGTTCCCCCCGAATGGGGCGTAGCTCGCATAAAAGCTCAATATTTCTTTTTTGGAATGACGAAATTCCAGCTTCAAGGCCAGTAACAATTCTATGACCTTTTCCTTAAGGGTTCGGGATTTGTTTTTCCTCGAAAGCCTGATTACCTGCATGGTAATTGTACTTCCGCCACTAATAATTTCGCCGGCTTTCAGGTTCTGAAAAAATGCCCTGACAAGAGATAATGGATTAAATCCGGGATGCTTAAAATAATAACGGTCTTCGAAATTAATGATGCAATGAATAAATTTATCCGGAAGACTATCTGCTTGAGGAAACCTCCATTGTCCGTCTTCGGCAATTCTGGCTCCAAGCAGTTCGCCTTGACGATCAAACAGCACGGTAGAAGTAGGGTCATTAAACAAGGGATCCGGCAGAATGGCCCCGAATGAAGTCAGTAGCAGGATCAAAAGCAATAAGCTTTTACCTGTATGTGAATTCTTCGCTGAATTTATCTTCATTGGGGGTCACAATAAAAAGCGGTTGATCATCGTCTATAAAAATAAGAACTTAACTTTCGAAGAAAAAATTGTATTCATCATATTTGAACTATTCTTGCCGTAATTGTGTTTGCTTTTCTACTGAAAAAGTGATAATTTTTCAAAAGTTTAAATTTGAAGGCCAGAATGTTAAGAAAGTCTGAAAATTTTTTCCTTTTCGTAAGCTATAAGGCTTTAAATCATGCATGGTTAACCGGAGGTAATGAAAAAGCATTTGGAAAATATACGGGGGTTATTAACATTATGGTTTGTGATGTTGTTTCTGTTTTCCGCTTGTGTCAAAGAGGAATTTTCACTCAGTAAACTAGATACTACTCTAAATCTGGATCCTGCCCTTGCTACACCTATTGGATATTTTGATTTCAAGATAAAGGAAAATTTGCAGACTTCTGAGAATGCCTATATTTCCTCAAATTCTGATAGAATTGTTAGTCTTTATTATTGTGGAGAAATTGTTTCTGAACCTGCAAGGAAGCTCTTCAGTTTTGATCCCGTAAATGAGAGTCTTTCCATCCCAAATCCAAAAAGGGGTATCATTGATCTTTCCAAAGATTCCTATCAGTTTGAAATCTTAGCCCGAATCCCCTTTTTTCTGTCGAATTCAGGAGCTAATGCTGAGCTCGACAGCATAGTCCTTTCGTCTGGTATTCTGAGAATTTCGGAAATTGTATTCCCTGAAGCCATTGGGCAGGTTCGTATTGTAATCCCCGGATTAAAGCTAAATGGTAAAAGTTTTCAGGTGGATCTGAACTCATATGATAATTTTATCTTTTCGGAGATCAACGAATATACGCTTGGGTTGACAAGTGAGGAAGAACGTAAGAATCTTATTGATGTTAAAATATATTTTGATTTTCCCCGTCAGCCCAATATTCTTTTCGCGAGTATTCCCCTTTTGAGTTTTGATTTTCAGATTATTGCACAGGAATGGGAAACAATTTACGGATATCTTGGAAGAGATACATTTGATTTTGGGAGGGTTAGTTTTTCAACAAATATTAAAGAAAATTTCCCCGGTGGTGAATTTTATTCCATTAAACCTACCTTGACGTTTAAAACACATAATTCCTATGCTGTTCCCCTTGCGATGAGGCTTTCCAATATAATTGCACAAACCGAAGAATCGGGCGAAATCCTGCTGATGGGTGAAGGAATTCCTGAACCTCCAAACTATTTCTTTCCGGCCTATCCTGAGGCCCCCATGAACCTTGAAGTAGCCAGAGATAGTTTTGTCATCAATACGGCAAATTCAAATCTTGATGAAATAACCACCTCATCACCTACAAGAATCGATTATGGAGTAGAATTTTTTATCAATCCTGAAAACAGGAAAGTTAATAATATTGTTTTTTCAGAAAGTTCTTTTTTAACAAAAGTAGAATTACAGTTGCCTTTCCATGGAAGTGCTAAACTTCTTTCGGTGAAAGATACCATGAGGTTTGATTTTTCTCAGTTGAACATCCCGGTTGATGAAATGATCGATCAGGTAATTTTTAAGTTATATTATGAGAACACATTTCCTGCAGAAATCGACCTTCAGTTGTATCTGGCAGATGAAAATCTGGAAGTTACCGATACCCTTTTTAAATCTGTTAAAAAGGTGAAACCTGCGAAACCCGTTGACGATTTTCTGGAAGAATATGATTTTGTTTCCGGAGAAATGGAAGCCTTTTTATCCGGAACTGAACTGCAAAAAATTAGAGATACCAGGTTCATCATAGGAGAAGCTTTGTTAAGTACGAATGAGAATTATAATGTGGTTAAAATTTTTGACAATCAGTACCTTTTTCTGAACATAGGAATCGTATTTGATATCATGACAAGCATTGAAGACTTTTAAACCCCATATTAAATCTGTATCCCTTCCTTTTCTCAATTCATTTCCCAAACGACTGAGAATTTTACCCTATTTTTTGTTTTTTCTGACCGTATTAGCAGCTCAGGACAAAACACAGTTTCTGTTGCATGAGATACCTCAAAGCCTTTCACTGAATCCTGCAATCACTTACCCATGCAAAAATTATATAGAGTTGCCGGTCATATCGGCGGTTCAGACCTATTACAGGAATTCAGGTTTTAGCCATAAGCAGGCATTCGACGGAAACCAGGGGACAAGTGGTGATACTACCCGGCTCGATCTCGACGGGCTTGCTGACGCACTCGGGAACCGGAATCATATCAGGTTAGGGGGAAAGGTGAATTTGCTGGGGTTTGGCTTTGGGTATTATGACTGGTTTTTCTCACTGAATGTGAGCAACAGGTCAAATGTACGCTTGTCTTTTAACCGGGATATTATTGACACCCGCGATGGAAACTGGGATATAACCGCCAATCTCCCAAGGGAAATCAATATAAATGGAACCGGGTTTCATCTTATAAATTTTACGGAAGTAGCCTTTGGTGCCGGCTTCCTTGTTTATCCAGGACTTACGGTTGGGGGAAAACTCAAGTATCTTTCAGGAGCCGCTCATTTACAAACGCGCCGTTCTGATATTAAGATACTTACTTCAGAATCTCCCATAGAACTTACCGGATTATCCGATCTTTTGGTACGCGGGAGCTTACCTGTAACTATCGGGGTCGGAAATGACGGATATATAGAATCTGTGAATCATAATGTGAATTCATTTTATGATCTTCCCCCATATCTATTTTCCTGGAATCATGGAGTGGCAGTTGATGCAGGGATTGTTTATGAGTACTCTGATAAGCTTGAGTTATCTGCCAGCCTTATCGATCTGGGATTTATACATTGGAGTAAAAATATTAATGTAATTTCCCAGGAGGAAGATTTTATTTTTGAGGGGGTCGACCTGAATAATTATTTTGTGGGGGGGAATGAGACAGATTTTCTGAAAGCGCTGGAAGATAGTGTTAATTCAAGTTTTAGCCTGGAGGCTACTACAGATCCCTATCTGGCGATGATCCCTCTTAGACTGTTTGCAGGTGGTTCCTATTTGTGGACAAAAAATATTCACCTGGGAGCTATACTTGAAGGAGAAATATTAAGCAGCAGATTTTATCCCTCATTGACGTTAACGGCAATCGCCCGGCCTTTCGAGACCCTGACGGCTTCTCTATCCTATTCAATTATGGACAGGGGGTATAACAGTTTTGGATTCGGAATGGTATTGGGGAATGGTCCTTTTCAGCTATATGTGGTCTCCGACAACATACCCATTAATTATGTCCGCGAAACCGAGTTAGGGCTATTCTGGCCTTATAATGCCCGAACCATGAATGTCCGGGCAGGCTTGAATATTATTTTTGGATGTAAGGATAAAACCTCGTTTTATCAAAGATGGAAATGGAGAAAGAGCTGTCCGGCTTATAATTAATCTCCGGGGACAGTTACTTCAATCCATTTTCCCGGAACCAGAGCGTGGATATCATTCCGGTACATAGCCTCGCAGGAAACACCTGGTAAATAAAACCTTCCTGCATAGGTTGCCGTTAGCTTAAATCCAAAACGAACATGCTGATGTTGTGGGAGATTGAAATAGCTATAAACCCTGTCATCTCTGATATCCTGATAGCTGGGCCGGTCAAAATCTCCAAGCTTTGATCCGAACATCCTCAAATTTTGAATTTCCCAACCCGAGGGAAAAATCCAGCTAAGTGCCATATCGGAATAATATCCGAGTATACCTGGATTCGTAAGATGGACTATAGCGATAAAGTCAGTTCCCTGTTCGAGTTTAGAAATGTCAAGCGCATTCCCATCCATGTCCTGATATTCAATGTACATCTGTAAATTGCTGCTGTATGCTTTTTCCTCCCCTGCCAGCGGAGTTCCTGTTGATGAAAGCCTCACATACAGCGTGCCATCTCCTGTATTTGTTATTTTTAAATCTGACACTTCCTTTTCTCCCATATCCTTGCTGATGCTGGCTGCTGGATGGGATGTTTCTGCATGTTCTTTTTTCGGAGTATCCCAGTAATAATCAAAACTTAGCTTTTGTGAGGTTTTGTTTTCACCAAGATATTCTGATATAGACATTAGCGCATAACCCGTAGACTGGGTGCTGTACCATTGGTTGGAACTTAACTGCTCGGAAATATATTTCATAACCGGAACAGCCCGTTCTTTTTCACCGAGCAAAGTCATGGTTTCAAGAATTATCGATTTATCTCTTAAAGAAGAGCCATAGGTGTAAAAGCGGGTTGTATTATATTCAGGAGTTTGGGTACTTAACTCTTTCATCATCTCTCTGGCTATTTCCTTTTTCCCTGCTTGTGCATATGCCGCGATTAAATGCCAGTTTGCCATACCCGGGTCTTGTCCCTCCCGAAGGCGGTTCATCGCTCCCATTTCCGATTCATCGGCGAGGGCCAGTGTATATAAACGATAAGTCTGACTCATAAGCAAAGATCTTCTGTGCCATTCGGATTGATATTCTTTACCGGTCCATTTTCTGGCTGCTTTCCGCTGATATTTTATCCATTTGTTCATCCATGACTGTGGCACATCATAACCTTTTTCTCTGGCCTTTAAAAGGAAATGGCCAGCATAGCTCGTGCCCCAGTCATCTTCTTCCGTCGCCCCCGGCCAGTAAGAAAAACCACCTGAGGGAAGCATAAAACTCCCGATTCGGTTGATGGCTGCCTTCACATTATTTTCAGTCATTTCCAGCATCTTCTCGTTTGCTTCCATAATATCTTTCAGATACAACTGGGGGAAGGCTATCGAAGTGGTTTGTTCAATGCATCCATGCGGATAAGCTAAAAGAGCTTTCAATCTCCTTCCGAAATCAAATGGCGGTATGGAAAACACTTCCAGGACCGAGGAATTTGTTCCTTTTATTCCAGGTAAATCAATCTGTTTCTCCCAGTTTTCTCCGGGTTCTATAGCTGTGTATGAGAATTCTGTTACCTCGGGGTTGGGCGACCTGATTTCCAGTTCAACTTCATGATGGGCAGTTATATCTCCTGAACTTACCCTTACCTTTACTTTTCCAATGCCGGTTCGCTCTTTAACTTTCAGGTCAAAATACACATTTTTGTCTCCGGTTGTTTCAAAGCTTATGTCTTTAACAGGGTTTTGAACTTCGAAGAGGTCATGGGTTTCTACAGCTACCCTGACCTTTTTTACCTGATCTTCCATGGCAAACACGGTAACCGGCAGACTTACTTTCTCGCCGGGTCCTAAAACCCTCGGCAGACTCGAAAGAACCATCAAAGCTTTCCTCACGGGTGTAGTTTTTTCAGTATTCCCGTAGGCCTGGTTATTACCTGCAATTACCATAGTACGGACAGACCCGATGTAGTTTGGAACAGGAATATTGTGAATATTCTTTTCGCCTTCTTTTAAAAGAAAAGGGCCTTCAAATTTTACCATTGGAGGAAAACGGTTGGCTCTTTTTTTCGGTTCTGCAGATCGCTGACTCTCCATGGCACCGCCAATACTAAAGATCCCGTCAATGCGGCCTCCGTACGCTCCTATAACATGGTTGTAAAGATCAAATGTTGATACGCCCAGAGCTTCCTTTCTGTAAAAGTGACTCCATGGAGCGGGGGTTTGAAACCCTGTCAGATCCAGGAGCCCTTCATCTACCATTGCCAGGGTATAAACCATTTCTTTTCCGTTCTTTTCCGATACCTCAATTCTGGTTTCGGTTTCGGGTTTAAGAACATCGGACATTTTAATGACCGGATTCATATGAGTTGCGGGATCCTCTACACTTATCGGGATAACACCATACATTCTTATCGGCAAATCATTTATGGTACTTGAATGGGGTTGAAGCAGGGTAGCATGGATAAAAACATTTGGAGCCATCTCCGGAGTAACAGTGAAGCTGAAACTGGTCTCTTCCCCACCGGGTTTCAACCAGAAATGATCGATTACCCGGGTTCCGTTTTCAATGCTTAGAAAAACCCTTCCGTCTTTGGAGGTTGGGATGGTGATTTTTGCATTTTCCCCTACCTCATATTTGGATTTATCAGAACTGAAAGCCAATATGCTTGCAGCATTCGGATCTTTTCTTGAGGCTCTGCCGGCCCAGCCTGGCCAATCAAAATAGACGGTTTGAGCAGAGGTATGTCCCCCTGAAGGATTACTTACTCTTACCAGGTAACGTCCCCACTCAGGGTATTCTATTTTGAACCCGAAATTGCCTTTGCCGTTTTCAGAAGTGTTCAGGGTCGTTGTGTAAACCGGTTTGTGTGCCGGATTTCCTGTGTAAGACGCCAGATTATCATCGGCGCTGTGCCACCACCATCTCCATTGAAGTTTAAAAATATTGACTTCCAGGTTTTTTTGGGGGACAGGCTCTCCGGTTTCATTCAATGTAACTATATCAAATGTGTAAAGGCTATCGGTGACCAGCATTCCGTAACGATTTCCTTCAGGTTTTTTAATCCCTATATATACAGGGTAGGGAGAATAAGGCATGGAAGATGTGATGGTGCTGAAATTGCCACTTTTTTCAAAAGCCCGGGTAGTGAAAGCAGCGGTAAGCATTCCTGGAGCTTTTTTGTTTAAATGGAAATCTGGACGAATAACCGCCTCCCCGGAAGCATTTAGCTTTGCGTCAAAAATTATCCTTTCACGGCTGGAAAACGGCCTGGATAGATCTACAAAATTATACTCTGAGTATCCTGGAAACTCTGTGCTCCTTGTAGTGAAGTTTACTTCTACCCTGGCTCTCAGGTCTCCGGCTGGTGCTCCATGCAGCCAATCTGCTTGAAGTCGGCCCCGCAAATTCTCAACATCCGAATAAATCATGTCTTTGCCGAAATCCAAGTCAATTTTTAAGCGATTGGGCTTTACCGTTTCAACTCTGAGTGATTTATGGAAGCTTAGCCCTCCTACACGGACTTTTAAATTCCACATTCCGGTTGGATCATCCGGATTTGTTGCTGTATGAAAAGAATAGAAGCCATTGAGTTCTTCAACAGAAGTCCTGGATTCCCTTAATTTTCCCCTTGGATCATATAACTCAAATAAAACCGGATGATGTTCAGGAAGCCTGTTTTTTTCATCCTCGAGAATTAATGTGGTGAAAATACTGTCTCCTGGTCTCCAAACGCCTCTTTCTCCGTAAATATATGCCTTAATGCCTTTTTCTGTCTCGGATCCTGAAATGTCAAACTGACTTAAAGAAAGAGAAGAACCTTTATCAATCCTTAAATATCCTCTTTGCTGATTTTTTGTGGCAATAGCTAAATACGGTTCATTTTCCAGGTCAACAGATGCAATTCCATTCGGGTTGGTAGTTAAGGAAGCCAAAAGCTTATGCTGAAAATTAAAGACCTCTATTTTTACCCCTTGCATGGGTTCTGTAGTCGCGATATCCGATACAGCAAAAAGAACAGATTTATCCTTGCCTTTTTTTGCAATGATCCCGATGTTGGAGGCTAAAATATTTCTGGCTACCTTCCTTCCGGGGTAATTAAAATAGGAATCCGTACAGGGATCCTCTCGTTCATAATATCTGTATCCGCTGTAATTATAGTCATAATCGTGATGGCCATAGGATGCATCCCAGTATGCGATTTCTTCTTCTGTTATTTTTTCAAAGTCATCTTCCACTTCAGTAAATTGATCGCTATGGTCCTGATCTTCACAGGGATATAAGGAATGTTTTCTTCTGAAGCTCAGCTCAATTCTATACAGGGCACCGGGTTCAGGTTCAATCAGGTCGGTAAGGTCCAGGGAAAAGGCATTCCATTCTCCAAAATTTATGGGTCTTTCAGGAATCAGGTCTACTGTTTTTTTAAGAATCAGCCGACCTGCTCTTTTTAGCTGATTTTCGCCGCTTAGTCTGTTTACCTGGAGAAACTGAGCGATGTTGTTTTCAAAGATTTTGATGACCTTAACATCAACAGCTTTAAGATTTACTGCCTCAAAAGGAAAAAGAAGCCCTTCGGATCCTGGAATAATGACTCCGTCACCAATAAGCCGGACCGCCGGACTTACATCCTCAAAATTCAGGCTCAGGGAGTGGGAGCCCTGGTATGTATAGTTTAATATATTCCGGATTCCGGAAGATATATTCATATCCATTGTTCCACGCTGACGGATATTGGGGAAAACGCTAATCTCATTATCCCGGACAGAAAAACTTAAGGAAGTATTGTTCTCAAGAGTGATAAGGCCTTCGAGATCCTGATCGGCTTTTAAAGGATCCGAAAATAATAAAGAAATATATTGTTCAGGGTGCTGGATAATTCTGTATTCCATGAAAACAAACTCTCCCAGCGCCGGCACACTGTATTCCCGGGTCCCGCTTATGTTTATACCGACAGGCTCACCGTCCCAGCTTATTTTTACTTCATCTCTGCTCTTTTTTCTTTCCACACTGTCAATGACAAAAGAATGCCCGGTTGTGGATTCATGATGCCATTCCACTTCAAGGTCTTGTGCACCCTGTGATGCTTTCAGGATCTTTTCCAGGTCATCGAAATCGATCATGTCAGAAATCCTGACCTTTCCTTCTATTCTGTTCCATTTCAGATGAGTATTGCTGTAGGATTTGATTCCGGTAAAATCAATTTCCAGGTTTAAAGGTATCGTACTAAAGGTAAAGCTGAAATCACGCGAATTTTTATTATTCAGAATTTTTGCAAGCCTGAGCTCCATGGTGAAATCTTCTCCTGAGGGAAATTTTTCTTCTGGTCTGAATTCCAATGTTTGCTTGTCTGTCCAGTAAACCTCACCTTCGACATCGGGTTTTATTTTATAGTTTTTCCTGGAAACCGGCTTGACCGGATCGATCTCACCAGAATACCCAGTATTCAATTTTACTCTGACTACGGACTGATTTGATATCAATCCTGAAGTGAATGCTACTACATCAGGATCATATTCTGGCGTAACGGAGGAAAGGGATTCGTTTCCTTTTTGTTTACATGAATGAATAAAAATCAGAAGTATGAAACTAAAGACAGTAAGGGAAATAGGCTTCAGGTGCATTGCAGGTATTTTTTTGGTTATTTCTTAAAATTAGGAAAAAGATGAAAAAGTTGGGATTCTTTTTTCAGAAATGTTATTCATCGTGATCCTATCCTTTCAAAAACTCCTTCTCAATCCTCCGTAATCCTGCAAGAACGCTGCTTTTGATCCTGGTATAGCTTTCAATATCTTCAGCTATGTAGATGATGAAGATGTTAAGAGAGATATTTTTCGACCTGGCAATCGTGTAAATGTCCTGTTTATTTAAGCGATAAGCCTCCCTTAACCGCCGCTTTATTAAATTTCTGATTACTGCTTTTTTATGCTTCTTTTTCGAAACAGAAACACCACATTTCACGGCAGGACTTTGTGGGTTATTTTCATGATGGTAGGTAAAAAGTATTTTAACCGGATAAATTTGTATGGATCTTCCGGAATCAAAGAGTTCAGCAATAGCCTTTCGACTTTTCAGTCTTTCAGTTTTAGGAAATTGAAATTGCATCATAAAAAAACCTCCCTGAAAGTATACCCAAAGGTAAGGCTTTCAGGGAGGAAAATAAATATT